>JAILFE010000286.1 GCA_024697725.1 Oscillospiraceae bacterium | reverse complement strand
CAATGGCGTGTGGGTCGGGATAAGCGGCCGCCATTAGTCTGTGCCGTATAGTTATCATATCGGAGCGGTTTATCTCATGCTTGACCTCATGTCTGAGCTCCATATTCTCACCTCTTTTATCTGACAGGTATGCCGCACCGGAACTATATCATTCGTTTCGGGTGCGGTCTGACTATATTCTGATTATACTCTTGTTCGCTGAATTGATGCTGAAAATACGGGTGAAAAAGGTGGGACGTCAGTGAAAGGTTTGTGAAAAAACGAAAACGCAATGTTTTTCAGCTTGAATTCAGCGTTGTGTTGTAATATAATAATATATAATAAAAAGGAGAGATCGCTTTGAAAATACTTATCATAGAGGACGAGCGCACGCTGGCGGATTCACTGAAGGTCATGCTGACTTCAAAGGGCTTTGAGACCGATGCGGTATATGACGGTGAAAGCGGAGAGCAGTATGCTGCGCTTGATATATACGATCTTGTCATACTTGATATAATGCTCCCGGGGCAGAATGGTTATCAGGTGGCAAAAAATCTCCGTAAAAAGCATATTTCCGTCCCGATACTTATGCTGACTGCAAAATCGGATATCGAGGACAAGGTGAAGGGGCTGGATTCGGGGGCTGACTACTATCTTACCAAGCCGTTCGATGCAAGAGAACTGCTTGCCTGCGTGAATGCTCTCCTGCGCCGTCAGGGTACGCAGGTAAACGAGCTTGTATTCGGCAATACTCATCTTGATCTGGAATCGGCAGCACTCGTCTGCGGTGAGAACAGCGTGAGTCTTTCCGCGAGGGAATTTGAGGTCATGCGCCTGCTGATGGCATCGGGTAAGAACCATATCTCGAAAGAAGCTCTGCTGACGAAGGTATGGGGATATGATTCCAATGCAGTGGAGAACCATGTGGAGGTATATGTCGGTTTTCTGCGGAAAAAGCTTGCAAGCATAGGCGCGGATATCCGCATTGATGCGGTGCGGCGGCTGGGCTATCATCTGGAGTGTGACGGGCAATGCTGAGGAAGCTTAGGATAAAATTCATCGCAGTCATCATGTCGGTGGTGACGGTATTGTTTGCAGTTATCTTCGCGGGTATACTGCATTTCACAAGGCGGAATATCGAGCGTGAGAGCTTGCAGATGATGAGGGGTATGGCGTTTCAGCCGATACCTATGGCTGCTCCTGTCGAAATACCCGATAACAGCGATAATAATATGCGCCTGCCGTTCTTCACTCTGATGATAGACGAAAAAGGCAAAATCAATGCGTTCGGCGCAGGGTACTACGATCTTACCGATAAGGAGCTGCTGCAAAAGCTGACAGAAGCAGTCAGCAGGCAGGATAAACAGACAGGCGTGATAAAAGAATATGATCTGCGGTATCTTATTACCGAGCAACCGAACGGCAGAACGATCGTTTTTGCTGATGTGTCAAGCGAACGGACGATGCTGAACGGACTGATACGGAACTGCATCATTGTCGGACTTATCGGATATGCGGTGTTTTTCATCATCAGCCTTCTGCTTGCAAAATGGATGACAAAGCCCGTTGAAAAAACATGGAACGAGCAGAAACAATTTATCGCAGATGCTTCACACGAACTGAAAACCCCGCTGACCGTTATCATGACGAATGCGGAAATGCTTGAAGACAGCGGTTATTCCGAAGCGGACAGGAGAGTGTTCACAAAAAATATCCTCTCCATGTCAAAGCGCATGAGAGGACTTGTGGAAAGTTTGCTGGAGCTTGCAAGAATGGATAACAGAACATCAGCCGCAGAGATGAAAAGCCTTGACCTTAGCAAGCTCATATCTGACAGCATACTGCCGTTTGAACCGCTGTTTTTTGAAAAGGACATGGAGCTTGCGGCAGATATAGAATCGGGTATCTGTGTTGAGGGCGATAAGAACAAACTGCGGCAGGTCATGAGCATCCTGCTTGACAATGCCCTGAAATATGACGACCCTTCCGACAATGTAGATATCAGGCTTATGCGGAAGGGAATGAATGCCGTGCTTTCCGTTTCGGGCAAGGGCAGGACACTGTCGAAAGACGACTGTAAGAATATCTTCAAACGGTTTTACCGTGTCGATCAGGCAAGGACGGACGGCGAGAGCTATGGGCTGGGTCTGTCAATTGCAGAGAGCATTGTGAATGAACACGGCGGCAGGATATGGGCGGAGAGCGAAAATGGTATAAATACATTTTATGTCTCTTTTAATCCGAAGAAGTGAATCAGATCGCAGATAAAATACAGTTACGGATAACGGCGCAGGAGTGTCGGATAATATGAAACAATACAGGATTCGGGGAGAAACAGTGATATGGATATGCTTGAGAAAATGAGTGATTTTTTTGAAAAAAGGTTGACAGGATATGATGAACATATGCTTTCAAACATATATGGTGCAAAAGAGTTCTATGCTTACACTGCATCGCTGCTCCCCACTGCGGCAGATGCTGAAATTCTTGATCTGGGGTGCGGCACGGGACTTGAACTTGAAGAATACTTCGCTGTAAATCCCAATGCACGGGTAACGGGTATAGACTTGTCCGCTTCAATGCTAAGGAAATTATCATCAAAATTTGAAAACAGAAGTATCAGATTGATATGTGGTTCTTACTTTGATGTACCATTGGGAACAGGGGAATATGACGCTGCTGTTTCGGTCGAATCGCTGCATCACTTCACAAAAGAACAGAAACAAAAACTGTACAGCAAACTGAAAAAGTCATTAAAACCGGACGGATATTTTGTTCTGACAGATTATTTTGCCGGATCGGATGAACTTGAATCTGAATACTTTGCTCAGCTTGAAGCGTTGAAGAAAGAGCAGGGGATTACCGATGACGAGTTTTATCACTATGATACGCCTTTAACTGTGGAACATGAGATCGAAATACTGAAAGAGTCGGGTTTTACCGGAACAGAGATAAAAAAGAACTGGCAGGCGACATACACTATTGTTGCGGCTTTCTGAGCAGACATGAATCAAGGCAGCACCGCACAACCAACGGATGACGTACATTGGTTGTGCGGTGCTGCCTTATTATTTCGGCAATTAATATATTTGCTTTTCCGGCAAACTATCCGTGCAGATACAATGGCTGGAGCCTTTTGCACTCAAAACATATAATTGGCGAAGTAATAACACTTCCCGCGCCGGGTATACCGTATAGCTATCAGTATCTGTAAAGCTCGATGAGCGCAAGACCGCAGTTTTCGGGAACGTAGAGTATCATAGTATCGCCCTCGTCAGAGGAGTAGAAAAGCGCAGTGGTGGTCGTACCGTATTGATTGAACGAAGACTCGCGCACGGGCTCGCCGAAAGCAGCCTTTATCTCATCCTTGTCAGAGCCCCAGCTGATTCCGCCTGCCATAGACAGTGCGGGAACAGGCTTGCCGTCCTGCAGGTCGTTGACTACGTGTACGTATACACCGTTCAGCGTGTCTCCGCCGCGGTGTATCTCCTCGATGTGGCAGCCGGCAAAGCCGCTCTTGTCGTATATGCGGTCGCTGCGCCCGGATGATGTGGCATCCACCCAGCCGTCGGGAAGCTGCAGTTCGGAGCCCGTTATAGGCATCTTGTAGGTCACACCGTCAAAATTGAAGCTGAACATATCTGTGACGGGAGCGCTCACAGTCGGGGGTGCGGCTGTAGTCGCGGCAGTAGTCTCTGCATTTGCCGAAGCAGTGGTAGTGGTGGTATCGGGTTCCTCGTCGTCATGCTTGGGGTAGGTAACGGTGACGTCGATATCCTTGAATCCCGTGAACACGGTAATGTCGGGGATCTCGGCTTCAATGCTCGACATCATTGCATCGAGATCGAGATCTCCTGCTTCGGTGGTCTGCTCGGGGGCAGCTTCGGTGGTCTCGGAGGCTGCGGTCTCGTCGGGAGCGGCAGAGGGTTCTTCGGCAGTAGTGGCAGTAGTTACTGTTGTAGTAGTTGCTTCTGTAGCAGCTGCTGCAGTAGTTACTGTGGTGGTCTCGGCTGCCGCAGAAGTTACGGCAGGCTCGCTTGTTTCGGCTTTGGAGCCGCAGGCTGTCATAGAAGCGGCAGCTGCCGCAAGTGCGATGATGTATAATATTTTCTTCATTCTGACTTTCCTTCCTGATATAAATGTTTAAAATAATGAAAAGCAGCAGATCGCTGCTCTCATGTGTATTATTATACCATATAGCTCCGTGTACGTCAACTGCGGGAGCCGATTCATAGCATAATTTGCCATTCACTCCTGAAAACAGCCTTCCTATGGGCGGTTATTGAGCACTTTTGCACTAATGGTCGGTCATTTTTAATTCTATTCTAATGCAGACATACTTGATATTAATCGGATATTATGCTATAATTTGAGAAGTGAAAGGAGAAAAAGCAAACAACACGATCAAGGAGATGGAAAGTATGGATAACAAGAAGGTAAAAACAATCATAATAAGCTGCATAGCAGGCATCGCTGTACTGACCGCAGCTATGAATTCTTTCACGGTAGTTCAGTCCGGACATACAGGCGTAGTGGTAGTTATGGGAAAAGTCACGGGCGAGACCTTTTCGGACGGTATGCACCTGAAAGCGCCGTTTATTTCAACGGTCGTTAAGATGGATAATCAGGTGCAGAAAACCGAAGTCGAGACCTCGGCTGTAAGCAAGGATCTCCAGACAGTATCTGCAAATGTAGCGATAAACTATCATCTGAGCGCTGACCAGTCTGCTGATGTCTACAAGAATATCGGCATGGGGTACATAGATAAGATCCTCGCTCCCGCGATACACGAGGCGACAAAGGCTGTCATGGCAAAATACAGCGCCGAGCAGCTCATAACGCAGCGCGGCAGCGTAAGCATCGAGATACAGACGCTGCTTACTGAAAAGACCTCCGGCTACGGTATCATAGTCGATGAGCTGAACCTGACCAATTTTGATTTTTCAGCAGAGTTCAATGCGGCGATAGAAGCAAAGCAGGTCGCAGAGCAGAACAAGATCAAGGCGAATACCGAAAAGGAGCAGAGAGTGATCGAAGCCGAAGCAGCCGCTTCCGAAAAGACTATCGCGGCAAATGCAGAAGCAGAGGCGAGAAAGGCTATCGCGGAAGCCGAAGCCGAAGCTATGCGTGTAAAGGCGGAAGCCGAAGCGGAGGCTATGCGCGTAAAGGCCGAGGCTGAAGCTGAGGCGAACAAAAAGATCTCTGAATCCCTGAACAGCGACGTGCTGAACAACAAGGCGATAGAAAAATGGAACGGTGCATATCCCGAGGTCGTTGCAGGAGATGGCTCGAATATGCTCATCAGTATAGACGGCGACAGCAAAAACGAAAACACCGGCGGGAATATCGTGAACAGCAGCGAAAATGAATGATGCCGCACACATTTCCCGGAAATAAGTAAAAAAATGATCCCCCTTTTGTCAGACAATGAGGTATAACAGAAATCATACCGGATAAAAACTGACGAAAGGGGGAATTATTATTTCAAAAGGAAAAACAAAATATACATTCTCCTGCCGGACAACGTTCACCTCATATTCACACTCTCATTTTTGTTTCCTTTTACGCTTTTCTTTCAGCACTTTTATTCCGATAACGATAAGCGTGAGAATAAGCGGAGATGCCGCCGCGAGAATTATCATTGCGGCGTGTATGATAATAAGAACGATTTTTTTCTTTTTGAAAAGATCATCCGCATATTCATTCTTATAGATAACTGTCTGCGGCTCGTGATCGAGCTTCGTTATACTTCCCGTCTCGCCGATCGCATACGGATATCCACCGAGAATAAGCGGCTGGTCGTCATAATTAACGGTTCCGTAAAATCCGAGGAGACTCTCCTTATAATAGCTTCCTTCGCACCGATCGGGAATATCTCCCGCATCGAGCATATTCGTGAATGTTTGTACATATTCGAGCATATGAACATTATTGCTCCAGAAGGCATAAGCAGGGATGCCGTTTTTTATCATCACATAGTAATAACCATGTCTGTCTGCACCCATAAGCTGTGAAAGTGCCGTCTGAAGATCATCGGGTGTTCCCGTATAGCCTACATCCTCATAACCGATATCATACTTCCTCTCATCGTTTTCATAATGACTTTTGTTCTGTATCACACCGTAATAAACGCCGTCCGCAAGTTTGATGTCATGTGAGACTTCAAGTTTTTCGGCGTATGTCGCAGCATTTATGAAAACCAGCTTTGCCTCGGCATTTGCCGATTGTACCGGACTCCAGCTGTATCCGATAAGATTCGGAATGATTATAATAAATATCAGCAGACAGATGATCTCCGCAGCGAAAACTTTTGCAAATAATTTGAAAAATTCTTTTCGGGACATAACAATCACCTCTCTAAATTATTATATTATAAATCTGTAGATAATACAAGCACTTTTACCGGAATTGAAATGACCCGCACAAATCGGCTTTGAATTGTGCGGGTCAGTATATTTATGTATTCTATGAACGGGATTTATTCAAGAAGTATGTCCGGTGAGTTCTTGTAAGATTCTCCCATTTCCCTGTTTCAATAAGACTGAAGGTTTCAGTCAAGGATAAGGTTGAAATACATATTCCCCGGGTCGGGAACGGAAAGCAGCGGTCCGCAGAATCTGTGTCCGAAATATACATTCTCCTGACGGACAACGTTCCCTTTATAGAATCTGTCGGTTTTCCCGCGGAACAGTATATCACCGCTGTATGAATAATGAACCGCGAGCGAATCCGCCAGCAGACCTCCGCATTCGGTGGAGATGTCTGTTTCCTTGACGGATATGCCGCCTTCGGTGCTTATCACAGCATAGTGTTCCTTTCCGCCGATATGAGTTTTCAGGACATCGCCGCAGTTCACAAGATCGCTGTAAACGAACCGCAGCTCACGTTCTTTCCAGAAAAAGCTCCCGTCCGTGCTGTTCAGATAGCTGTTTCTCATCGCGGCAAAATCGTCGAAAGAGCATTTCTCAAAGGCAAGCGGGCTGCTGCATCTTCCCGGCCGGAGCATCGTTTCCGAAAGGGTGATGTCGCCTACACCGCCGCATTTTTCGTATACCGCCTTATATTCATCCTCGGCAGACAGTACCATACCGGATATGCCGTTCTCCGTGCAGTATCCGCTCAGAAAGTCAAAGAGCTTCCTGATGTTCCCTCGGCACCTGTATTCAGGAAATGTCCCGACCGCATAGAGCATGATGACAGGATGATCCGTGCCGTTATGCCTGAACATCATGTCGAAACAGTATACAGCAGACTGGAGGCTGCCGTCGTCCCCGAGGAGCATTATCCCGCAGTTCTCATCGAAATACTCATTGAAATAGCGCTCTGAAAACTCTTCATCTCCCTTGAAGCATTCCGTCCAGAGCTTTTTCAGACGGGGTATGTCTTCTCTGCGGGCGCGGGATATACTCATAGCTTCCTCCGAAAGATCATTTTTTGGTGAATCTGAAATAATTGCTGTCTGTATTTCCTGTCTGTATCTTTTCGCTGATATAATCCATATATGTCCCGACGACCTTATCCGTCGGGTCTGCTTCACGTACCTTCCTGAAGCATTCCAGCGATTCCTCGAGATTTCCGAGGTGGAACTTCCTTACGCCGGATTCAAACATATCCTTTGTCTCTGTGCGCTTTGTGCGGCGCTTTTCGTCAAGGCAGTCCAGCACCTCAAACAGAGCCTTTATCTCGTTTACTCCCGCGACCTGTATCATGCCGAGAAAACGCTTGGTGAACCTGTCGCTGTTCTTCTCCATGCGGTCGAGGGTATCCTTCGAGATTATCATGCCCGCATCGAACTGCTTCGTCAGGGACTCCAGACGTGACGATAGATTGACATTTTCGGATATGACTGTATTCGACAGACGCTCCTTCTCTCCGATGATGCCCAGCATGGACATTCCCGAATGGATGCCTATGCCGATATTGATATGATCGTCGCCTATCTTCACGTTCGTTTCATCATTGACAACGAGCGTCCTGTAAAGCTCAACTCCGGCAGCCACTGCGGAATATGCATCGGTGAACAGGGCCATTACAGCATCTCCGATATACTTGTCTATAAAGCCGTTGTACGACCTGATTATAGGACCTGCAAGGCCGGATACCTTGTTTATGAAGCTGAAGTTCTCCTTCGCCGTCATCATCTCGGAATTGAGTGAGAACTTGCGTATATCAAAGAACAGTATCGTAACATCAAGGCTGAGTGCATCTCCGAGGTTGACTTCCATGATATCGTCTTTTCCGAGGAGCTCCATGAACTGCACGGGTACATATTTGAAATAGATATCCCTTAGCTGCTGACTTCTCGAAAAGGATACCAGCAGCTTTTCCGCCATCTTGTTGACACCTGTGCTGATATCGCCTATCTCGTCACGCGGCAGCTTGTGTATCCTGACGCTGAAGTCGCCCTCGGCGATCTGCTCCACTGCCTTGCCGGTATTCCTGAGGTATTTTACTGTATAGTATGTCATGAGCGAGATACAGAAAAGCACCAGAGGACAGATCATCACAAACTTTATGATGACCTTCGACAGCAGTTCCTTGGTCTGTATATAGAAGTTGTTAAGATCGGCTCCGACCTCATACAAAGCCACGATATTGCCCGCAGAATCCTTTATGGGCGTCTGGGCATAGATCCAGTCTCCCTCGAAGTCGGTCGCAAAATCGGTAAACGGCTTTCCTTCGTAATACGCCTTCCATTCGCCGCTGTCCTTACTGACAGTATCATAATAGCTGAGGTTGGGCGATGAATTGTTGCTTATCGACAGCATATACATCGTATCGCCGCGCATGAGGTATATCGCATTGTAGAACGGTCTGTTCCATTCATCGAGATTGTTGTTGAGTATGGTGTTCTGCATGGCGAACATATCATGGAACTTTTCGTCGGACAGATCATCGAGCCGAGACAGCGCCGCGATATCGTCACCGTTGAACTCTCCCGCGGTCGTAGCGCAGTAAAGCATGGTGCGCTGTGTCAGATCGTTTATCATCATTTCCGAAACGCTCGAGTACATATATACCATACCTATCGCTATCATAATGACGATCGCAGGGATGAGCACCGCGAGCTGCTTAATGAACAGCGATATCCTGTGATTGAAGATATACTTATAGGTATACACAAGAATTACAGCAAGGATTATAACACTGATCACTGCCGCGATATTCTTTGAAAGTACAGGCATGAACAGTGCCGTCCTTATAGGATAGCTGTCCTGTGATACGCGGAGCTCACCGCCGGAATACTGCCATATCCTGCCGCAGGAAGTTCCTGTGAGGATACCGTTTGCCGCAGAAAGATGGCTCGGAGCATCCACCCCTGCCGATATGAACCGGTCATAGGATATCTCTTCTGTGCAGCTCCCGTCAGGAGCGACACAGAAGATATTCCCGCCGTTGATATCCGCAACATAGATGCCGTTGGTCTTCCCGTCTGTATAGTACGGCAGTTCGCCGCCCTCGTCTATGTCATATTCAAACCGGTAATAATCCTTTGTCCCGCCTCCGGGAACTCCGCAGCCGACCTCTCCCGTTCGCTTTGAATAGGAGTAGCTGCCGTCCGGGAGAAAGTTGAAGGAGAGGTAGTCGTATACTCCGCCGTCAAGCTCACCTATGCATGATACAGCCAGATTGAGCGCAGACATTTCATACAGCGTGACCTTGTTCTCGCTGATATATGCGAACCGCAGATTATCCCCGCAGATCCCTATGCCGGATATCCTTGGATTTCTGTGCGGAGGATCGCTGCTGTTCTCATATGACTGTCTGAATACCTCTCTGATATATCTGCCGTCGCGGCCATAGAGGCATATCGATTCAAACTTGGTAGTATAGGATTCGACATAGTTCACGACGTAATGAACATATATCCTGCCTTCCGGATCCGGCTCTGCGTCTGCGATAAATGCAGAATCCTCACCGAACGGATTGTCCACGACTGCAAACTGAACATGCCCGTCCCGCAGACAGAGCAAGCGCTTGCAGGCAGCATCAACGGCATAGATGCTGCCGTCGCTCCCGGTGAAGGCATAGGTCGCGTCATCGACCAATGCCGTATTTATACGGGTATATGAACCAGCGATGTTCTCTACAGGAAGCAGCGCCACGAAAATGCACACGACTTCTGCGAAGATCAGCAGCAGATAAAACAGCCTCTTGTTTACATGTTTATCCGGGGATACCTTTTCCTTTTTCAAGCATTATCATCCTTCTGTATTTATTCGGATACAGCCGCTGCGGTTTCCCGGACATCATCGGCTTTCGCACCGCCTCTTCCGGATGTATCTTTTTTCCGGCTGAAAAGACCGGCTATCACATAGATCAGGAACAGACCCGCAAATACCGATGCAACAGCAAGCACGCCGCCGGTGTATCCGAACAGCATAAGTGCTCCGCCGAATACGATGGGACCCATGGTATTTGCAACATTCTCGAATGCGCTGGAAACGCCCATCGCCTTTCCTTCGCCCAGAACCGACACCTCCGGTATCTTGGTATAGATGACCGACTGTGCGGTAAGACCGAAGCTGTCTGCCGCTGACAATATCGCTATGACTACAAAGCAGGTCAGTACGCCCGGAGACAGCACATAGATCAGGAACGCAAATACATACAGAGCAGACGCCAGAAGCGCCGATTTCCTGAATCCCAGCCTTTCTCCGAGAACATCCGTCAGTATGGGTCCGAGATATATCGAGATAACACCGCTTACGAGGAACGCAAGGGATATCTGCGTTGCGCTGAGAGAGTTCTCCTCACCGAATACAGGGAAGAAATAGTTAAGGAATGATGCGCAGATAAGGTAGGGCATCGACAGCAGCAGGAAATACCCGAGGACTTCCTTCTTGAAGATGAACCTTATCACAGATATACCGGGCTTTTCCTTCTTTCCCTTTTCGGACTTTGCCGCCTTCTTTGGCTTGGCAGCGCTCTTTATGCCGAAGAATACAAAGAAGATCGCTATGAAGGACACGATCGCCGCGCCGAAGAACGCCATAGACGAGCCGAACCGCTCACTTATTACCGAGCCGAACACAGTCCCGCAGTTCATTCCGGAAAGGTATGCGGCGTTATATCCCATAAAGCCCTTGCTTCGCTGAGATTCATCATCGAAGCTTGCTATATATGTATTTATCGATATCGCAAAGCATCCGCCGCCGAGACCGCAGATACCGTTCGATACTATCAGGAACGGCAGATTAGGTGCCAGTCCGCAGCAGATATTTCCGATGACGTACAGCAGAGCCCCGGCTATGCTTATCGGTCGGATACCGGTCTTGTCTATGATCTGACCGAGCAGGACTGATGAAACAGCGGCCATGAGCAGCTCAGAAGAAAGCGGCATAGCGGCTGCGATCTCCATGGGTATCCCGATACTCTCGTTCCACAGCTTCATGCCGTAGACAGGCAGGAAGGAGGTGGACATATTTGCCGCAAAGAACAGGCAGAAGCACAGAGGACGCACAAGATATGCAGGGATGCGGCGCTTTTCGGTGACCGCTTCTTTCCTGTGCCTTCTCATGTCCGGGAAAAGCAGCAGCTCGCTTACCAGCAGTATCGTGATTATAACGGCCGTCGCTACAGTGAGCAGGGTGGTGACGATGAGGTTCGTGATAGACTCATTGAAGGTATAGAGGTTCGTACCTATCTCTATGAGCGCTATGACCTTATCGCCGTCAAATACCGGCACAAGCACGAACATATACGCACCCTCGGCGCTGCTGTGGCTGTCAAATGTCATATAATCGCCGCTGTTGTAGATGCTCTGCTCGGCGGAGCCTTCGTATCCGCCCGCCATCGGGTAGAATACAGAATGCTCGGAATCGTCGGAATATATCTGGCAAACGATATCGTTGTATACCTTGTACATTACCGCATAGATACCGCTGTCCTCGTTTACCTCGTTATTCAGGACACTGCTTATGGTCTCGTCGATGCGGTTGTATGCCTCATTACCGAATGATTCGGGGGAATCGAGGGCATATACATCATTCGGCTCTATCCTTTCGGACACCATCACGCCGATGTTGGCCATCTTATCCATTACTTCGCGGCTGTACCATGATGTATATTCATTTACTATCATGAAAGACACCAGCGCTGCCGCAAGCAGAGCAGATATCAGTATGGCTATCTGGATCTTTATATTGTTATCTACTGAGTAATTCTTCAGTGCGATCACAGCTCTGATTATGAGGATCAGTGCTGCAACAGCCCCGATCAGCGCCATTGCGGCGGTCAGGTATTCATTTGTCCTGTATGCGGAGTCTTTCTTCAGTTCATTGCCGTTGAAGAGCACATTTCCGCTGCTGTCTCCGATATATATCTCATAGCTGTATATCTCTTCGCCGACTGTCGTATCAAAATAGCTGTCCTTGTATATGAACGAGAAGGTACCGTTGCTGTTTGTGACAAGTCCGGAATAAATAGGTCTTTCGTTGAAGCTTTCGGGAATATTCTCCGTGAGATCCTCAAGCTTGATAAAAGGGGAGCTGCTGCCGCTGTGGTCGGTATAAATGATCTCTCTCCTGCCGACATCGTTTATCAGCCAGCCGCTGCCGAATGCAGATGCTTCGTCGGCTATGCTGAAGTAGTCGTCGCTCAGGTTCTGTCCCGGATCATAGATCTCCGTCATATTCACCGGCTCAATGACATGGCCGTACTTTGTCACTATCGTTACAGCGAGCTCCGGACTTATATTCACGTATCCGATGATATCCGATGCGCCCTCAAGAACATATCTCCTGACGCTGCGGACTTCCTCCGACTCCCTGTATATCATAAGGTCGAATCCGGTCTCATCAGCGCAGACGAAATACAGGTAGCCGTCCGATGACGTAAGTCCGTAGAGATTCTGCCCGGGATCGTCAGATTCTTCAAATATATATCCCAGGAATTCTCCGTCGTGAGAATAACTGCATATCCTCTCGCTGAGGACATTCTTTCCGTTATCGTCAAGGAGCTTGTCGGATACATATATCCCGCCGCTGTCTGCTGCAAGGGATTTCAGTATATAGAACCCGTCCTCGGATTCTCCGCCGGGTATGGAAAATGAGTATTCCAGATTCCTGTCCGTCACAGCAATGTTCATGCCGCTGCTGTCAACGAAGTACGTTATGCCGTCCACAGCGGTATAGCAGAACGTAGGGTCTTCGATAGTATATACATCTGTCAGTACGCCTTTGCCGAGATAGGTATAGTGGGTCAGTATCCATAATATGGATACGACTACTGCCAGAAGTGCTGCAAAAAGCGGTGCACTTGAATGCTCTTTCTTTTTCTTCATATAATATCCTTTCCGATCATTTTCGTGATACAGTATTACTTCGGCAACACTCTGACCGTATACTTATGTCTGAGCTCACACGGATGATACTTGCTTTTGTTGCGGCGTATGCCCTCAATGCCCATATCCTCAGCCCAGTTGAGATACGGTATATCCATATGCAGCCCGCACAGGCTGTAATGCAGGAAATACGTAACCCCGCTTATCGGGCGGATATTCTTCTGGAAATGACAGCATACATACCGGGAATTGATCTTCTCCTCTACTGCAAAGGAGACCGGTCTTTCTCCGATATACACTATCCCCGTGCAGAACCTGTCGGGGTCATATACCTGAAAAAGCGCGTTGATAGCTGTTTTTTCACAGCCGAACCGGCAGTCTGAGCATTTTCTCGATGAACACCACCCGGAAAACACCTCATCTATATCCTCAAGATATTTATCCAGAGGACGGCATTCTTTAAATACCGCACCGGAATTGTTCTCGCGGAAGACCCTCAGTTCGTTGCGCTTGCCCTTGTTTGCGCTTCCTGAAAGATTAACGAAATCTTCTGTCCTGTATATGTAGTCACTGTAATCGATATCGTATGAAATTGCTGTTTTGTACCTGCTGTTTTCAAACAGCACGAGCTGTTCTTCGGTTATATATTCAAACTTCAGGCCGTATCCGTAGCTCCCGAACGCATTCAGAAGTTCCCCGATGATGCTGTCGATGCAGCAGTCCTCCGCCGGCAGCAGGCAGCAGGATACTATCCCGTCTATACCGCAGCCTGTTATCACTGCTGAATCTCCGAAATGCCGGATACAATACCCGAATGCAAAATCCCAGGCGGTGCAGAGTGAAAATGTCAGATCCGCAAAGCAGATATTCTCGCGGAATCTGTCGAAAAGTATCCTGTCATCGTATGATATCCTGTGAAACCCCCATTTTTCTGCAAGCTCCCTGATAAATGAACGATTTTCTTCGGACAAAAAACTGCCCATAATGATATTGCTCCTTAAAGCTATGCATAAACTGATCGTCAGACTGATACATAGCTGTTTCTGTGATAATTGTTCCGGGTATAGGACGACTTTTGTAATAATTGCTATAAAATTAATATTTTTTTCGCAATATTCACAAAAGCTTTACATAATACCCATAAACTGACATTTTTATAATACCATAAAAGACTATTATTGTCAAGGGGTGAACAAACGCATCGATACCATATTTATAGTATCGGTCGCCGGATCAGACCGATTCGCAGCACGGTGCGCATTTGTGATATGATAATAATAGCTTTTTGACTCCTTATGAGCAGTGGCGGATATCCGGACCGAACTATAAAAAACGTACAATAACAAAAAAGACCTCTCATGGTATAACAGAAACCATATTCTGAGCCTGAGCTCCGGTTATTACTGCACACAGGATCACCAGATTAGTGTGGTTCTGATTGACATATCGGAACGTATGCTATATAATTAGGTTATATGATAACAGGTTATATGATAACAGGTTATACGATAACAGGTTATATGATAACAGGTTATATGATAACAGGATCGGCAGAGATGCTGTGGATCCTCGTTTTGGGAGAACGCAGATGAATTACATTACAGGATCACTTATTCTTCATGAAGTTACAAATGATGATCTGGCCGAAGTCGCCCGGACCTGGCCTTCCGATCATCGGCCGGTCTCTGAGGAAGAAGCAAAAGGTGTGATCGCTTACATACGCCGGAATGCTGAGATGAATATCAAGGGATGTATATGTCATCTGTGCCTGGCCGTCTGCCTCTCGGATGATCCCCGCACTATAATAGGCTGGTGCGGTCTGGACGGCAGATGCAGTCATACAGAACCAGAAATATTTATCCTGCTTGATGAAGAATACCGGAACAAAGGCTATGGAACGCTGTGCGTAAAGGAATTGCTGAGGATAGCAATGGAAGATTACAGGCTTTCCGGTGTGCATGGAGGATGCGCCAAAGAAAACTTTGCTTCTGCCCGGGTCATGGAGAAGAGCGGAATGAAACGATACGGCACAGAAGAGAACGGCGATCCGTTGTTCAGGTTCAAAGCATACGAATAGATCGGGTTCTGTTATATATGTGCAGCATCCGATGTGATGTGAAACTTTGAAATATTATGATCGGGGTGATATCTTGAACTGTGAGGTCGTACAGATAAATGAAAATACATGGCGCATAGAAGACGGCGGAGTGCGTATGTTCCTTCTGACAGGGACAGAAAAGGCGCTTCTGATAGATTCGGGCATGAATACCCACAATGCAAGGGATATAGTATCGGAGCTCACGAGCCTGCCGGTATCGCTTCTCAATACCCATGCGGATATTGACCATATAGGAAGCAACGAGCAGTTTGAAGAGTTTTATATGCACCATGCGGAAGAGCCTTTCTACCGCCGCTCGGGAAAGAAAGGCACTGTCATCCCCGTACAGGAAGGGGATACTATCGACCTGGGGGAGCGGATGCTGGAGATAATACATCTCCCGGGACATACACCCGGAAGCATCGCAGTTCTTGATATTAATGCTCGTGTGCTCATCAGCGGCGACCCCATACAGGAGCACGGACATATCTTCATGTTCGGCGATCACAGGAATATATATGATTATATCGCAAGTCTTGAACATCTTGAAAGCTATACCTCCCGTTTTGATGAGATATGGCCGTCTCATGGAGATATTCCCATATCGCCGACGGTTATCAAAGGACTGCATGACGGTGCAAAGGATATGCTCAATGGTAAAATACAGGGCAGAGAGGCTGAAAGGTTCGGGAATAAGATCATGGTATATGATCTGGGCTTCTGTGTACTGCTGTTCGACAGATAAAAAAAGATATCAGCGCGGAACATAAAGAAAACTGTATTTTCGGAGGGCAGGATGATGAAAATGTATATTGCCGTAGCAAAGAAAGGGGGCTTGGGTTTATGAAACGATCATTTTACCGCAGATCGCTGTTCTGTATATTTCTGGCAGCATTGACTGCGATTATGGCTTCATGCACAGCCCGTACCAAAGATTCGGCGGAAGCCGAAAGCGGAAATGAACACGTGGACCATATCGTAATTCTCGCGACATCAGATATGCACGGAAATATCCTTGGCTATTCATATGAGGATATCGCGGAGACCACGAACAACGGTATGGCTCGTCTCTGCACATATATCAAAAAGGTGAGAGACGAAGAGGATACAGTATTTCTTATTGATGCAGGCGATGACATACAGGGCACAATAATCACAGATGATATCGCAAACAAGAACCCGGACGATGAGCATCCTGTCATGTCAGCGATGAACTTCATGGGATACGATTCAATGACTCTTGGCAACCATGAATTCAACTGGGGCATCACAACCATGAAGAAGATCATCTCTCAGGCTGACTTCCCTGTGCTTGGGGCGAATGTCCTGGATAAGGACGGAAATTATGTCAGCGGTCAGGGCTGGGTCATCATAGAACGCGGAGGCGTCAGGCTTGCCGTGATCGGCGTCTGCACATCTGATGTTTGTCTTTGGGACGGAGAGAAAGAAGGCATATCGGATACAACATTTATAAAGGCTGATGAGGCAGTCAGAAAGGCGATCGGAGAGATCGGCGACAAGGCTGATATCATTGCTGTTTCCGCACATATGGGACAGTATGAGGATTATTTTGAAGACAGTGATTCCGGTCAGAAGATACTTGAGAATAATCCGGAGGTGGACATACTTCAGGTCGCTCATAAGCATATTACCGTTAATGAAAAGGTGAACGGGGTACCTGTCGTCGGTGTGCGGAATTCCGGCCGCGAGATAGCCCGTATTGACGTGTATCTCGACGATGATAAGAATATAACGTCCATATCGTCCGAGATCGTGGATATGGAGAACTATGAGCCGGATAAAGAGTTATCCGAAGTGCCTGCCGTAAAAACCCTTCATAAGAAGGCAGTCGATCTTGTTCAGGGTATCGATGAAGACGGGGGAAAGGCGGAACCGCTCGGAAAGACCACTGCGAAATTCCAGCCGGAGAACGAGATCAAAGGGCTCCCCGAGGGCAAGCTGCGGGATACTGCCGTCATTGATTTCATTCTGAATGTCCAGCTCCTTAATTCCGGGGCGGATGTGACGTCCTGTGCTCTGTTCAAGGACACCAGTGATCTTCCGGAAGGTGACATATATTATGCCAATATCTTTGATATCTACAAATATGACAATATCCTCTACACGGTGGATGTGACCGGCAGGGAACTCAAGGATTATATGGAGATGTCAGCCGAATGCTACAATCAGTGGAAGCCGGGAGATATAAACATATCCTTTGATCCTGAGTACCCCGGATACCTCTATGATATGTTTGGCGGTGTTGAATATGAGATCAACCTCTCCAAGCCGAAGGGAGAACGCATAGAAAACGTCATGTACAAGGGCAAGCCCCTTGAGGATGACCAGATCCTGAAACTCGCTGTCAACGATTATCGCTACTCATCAAGATTAAAGGCAATGGATCTTGTGGAAGGCACATATGACTGGGAATCGTCAGAAGCCATACGCGCCATGATCGTGGACTACTTCAGTGTGAATTCTCCGGTGGCGCCGTCTGTCGATAATAACTGGCGCATAACGGGAGTTGATCTTTCGGAGGATGATCCGCGCCGTGAGGAGATCATCGGCTATATCAACGAAGGACTGCTGCCGACACCTTATGACGAAAGCTATAACCTTGAGGATTACGATTCACTGATCGCTCTGGCTGAAGCGAACCTGAAGGAAGGCGTGACTGCGGACGAGCATGAAGACCACTGACATACCCGCGGTATTCTTTCAGGATCCGGGATCGTATGACCGGATATCGTAAAATTACAAAGCGAGCAGATATAAATTGAATCTATAAAAAAAGAAGAGACTGTTGCACCCGCAGCAGCCTCTTCACTGTTATTCGGTTTTCAGATGTATCTGCACACTCAG
>JAILFE010000285.1 GCA_024697725.1 Oscillospiraceae bacterium | reverse complement strand
TATCTGCGTCATAACGAATATCGGTTATTCGCATATCGAGAATCTCGGCTCCCGCGAAGGGATACTCAAGGCAAAGCTTGAGATACTGAACGGTGCCAAGCCCGATGCTGCGCTGGTGATCAATTCGGATGACGATATGCTCCGCAGCATCGCGGACAAATGCGGAAGCAGAAAGGTCATCACTTGCGGGATAAGCGACAAAAATGCCGATTATACCGCCGAGAATATAAAAAGCAGCGACGAAGGGATAACCTTTGAGCTTCTTTGCAGAGAGAGCGGAAAACGCACAGTATGCAGCATCCCCGTGCTCGGCGAGCACCATGTCACGGATGCACTGCTCGCTGTCGCAGCGGCTGCAGAGGCAGGCTGCGATATCGGGAACGCAGTAGCGGCTCTGAAGGGATATGCTCCGTCCGGACTTCGTATGCATATCGAAAAGCACGGAGCGAATACTGTTATAGTTGACTGCTACAATGCCGCTCCCGCCTCGGTGAACGCCGCGATAGACGTTCTCAGGGACAGAACCCCGGAAAACGGCGGAAGAAGAATATTCGTATTCGGCGATATGCTGGAGCTCGGAGATATGTCCGAAGAACTGCACAGGGCAGTGGGAGCATATGCCGCAGAAAACGGCGTGGATATGCTCGTATGCGTCGGAAAGCTCGCGGGATATGCCGCCGAGAGCGCAAAGGAGAAGGGCGTTGCCGTGTTCGCTTCCGAGGATGCCGCCAAAGCCGAGGGGTATCTCAGAGAAGCTCTCGGTGATGATGATATCGTGATTTTCAAGGGGAGCAGAGGTATGCATCTTGAAAAGCTCATCAAAGCTCTGTGGGAAAAGGAATAAACTCGGCAGCGATATTAAGGCAACACCGCGCAACCAGCGGCTGACGCCTTTGCACGTCATCTGCTTGCATATTTTTCGTCATATTGCACAGAAATCCCTTGAAAGGCGGTAGCCTTCCTGCGGGATTTCTATACAATCTGACGAAAAATCTGACAGCGTATCTGACGCACAATGGTTGTGCGGTATTGCCTTAATTGCCTGATGAGAGCAAGCAAAAACTTGCGTTTATGGTTTTTGCGCCGCCCGGATCGGCATATTAAATCGGTAACGAGTATAATTCCCTGAAAAACGGAGAATTTATGAATATAACTATCCGTATAACAATGCTTACGGCATTTGCGGGCTTTGCTGTTTCGGTGCTGCTCGGATATTATCTGCTTCCGCTGCTCAGGCGTATGAGATTTGTCACGAGCGGTGCAGAGATCAGCGGCTGTGACGGAAATGTCCCCGTGGGAGGGATAATAATACCGCTTGCGGCGCTGCTTGCATCAGCGCCGGCGATAATGCTGCACGATACCCGGAGCATATACGACCCCGACAGGCTGAGGATATTTTCCGCAGTATGGATATATTCCGTTCTGGGAGCGGGGCTCGGGTATTTCGGAGATCATGCCGATACCCGCAGAAAGAAGATAGCATCGCGGGATATGCTGCTGGTGCTGACAGAGGTCATGCTCACGGTATGTTTGCTTGCGGTGAAGTATCTGAACAACTCGCCGCGGCATATCTATATCCCGTTTGTCGGGGAAAAGGATATCGGGATGATGTATTATCCCGTCGCGGTGATATATGCGCTTGCCGTGATAAAAGCTTATTATTCTATGAAAAACGCGCAGGGGATCGCGTGTGCTGCCGCTGCTGCATTTTCGGCGGGCTGCGTTGCGGTCTTCTCGGCAGTCGGGATGACATTGTATGCGCCTGCTGCCGCGGCACTTGCAGGGAGCTGCACGGGGTTTCTGAAATGGAACTTCCCGCCCGAAAAAACAGCTGTCGGCGGGACAGGCTGTCTGTTTGCGGGATTTTCCGCAGCGGCGCTGGCGATAGCATCGGGGCAGCTCATTATCATGCTGATAATGCTGCTTCCGGCGCTGTGCTATATGCTCATATCGCCAAGACTTTCCGGCAGAGGACGCATCGCACGGCTTAAAGCGCGTATCTATGAGCACAGAGGCAAAAGCTCCGCCGCATATGCGGTGATAATAATGTTTGCCGCTGCTGCGGTGTTTTCGGCTGCGGGAGCGGGATGTCTGTATTTTTCGGAAGAGCTGTTCAGAAACAGAATCGGCTCGTGAACTATAGTAAACGACAAGGATTTTCAGACATTTCCCGCTCACAGCAGCAAATATCACAGCATCTGCGAGCGGTCTATGTCGAAAATCCAATGTTGTTGACTATAAACAGAAAGAAAGGATGGCAGATATGGCAGAAAACAATTCAAGCCCACCGGTAAAACGGCGCCGTTCTGTGCTCCTGGAGGGAGTTCCCACCACCGAGAACGAACGGTCGGTCAGCTTTGATGCGCCGATGTTCGTTATCATAATGATACTGCTCGTGTTCGGACTGATAATGATGTTTTCGGCGGGCTATGCGTGGGCTATCGATGAGGGCGTCGAAGGAAACTATTATATCAAGAAGCAGCTCATAATGGGCGGCGCAGGCGTTGTCGGGATGATCGCGATATCCTTCATAGACTATCACTGGTATATGCGAAGACTTTTTGTCGATGCGCTGTATATCATGGCGCTGGGACTTATGATATGCTGCTTTGTGCCGGGGATAATGTCGCCGCACAACGATTCCCGCCGCTGGATAAAGCTCGCGGGTATTGAATTCCAGCCATCGGAGGTCGGAAAATTTGCCATAATAATAATACTCGCCTATTGGATATCCGTGCATTATAAGCAGATGGGCGATTTCCTCACGGGTATAGCGGTCCCTGGGCTCCTGCTCGGGGTATATGCTGCCGTGCTGATGAAGCAGCCGCATTTCTCCGCGACCTTCATAATGATAGCAATTGCCGCAACGCTCATGTTCATAGGCGGCACAAAGTTCATCCATATAGGTATAACAGCGCTTACGGGCGTGCTCGGAGTTGCCGCGTTCATGCTTTACAAGGTGCAGTCGGGACAGCTCTCATATATCATGAAGCGTGTGAACAGCTTCCTTTATCCCTTCAATGAGGAATATGCTGCCGATACATGGCAGACAAGGAACTCTCTGATAGCCATAGGCTCGGGCGGCTTTGTGGGAATGGGGCTCGGAAATTCCAGACAGAAATTTCTCTATCTTCCCGAATCAAAGAACGACTTCGTTTTTGCTATAGTATGCGAGGAGCTCGGATTCATCGGCGCATTGTTCGTTGTTGTGCTGTTCGTGTTCTTCATAATCAGGGGCTTTACGATCGCCGTAAGAGCGACCGACAAGGCGGGTATGCTCGTTGCCTGCGGCATAACGATGCATATCGGCATACAGGCGCTGCTCAATATCGCCGTTGTCAGCAATGCGATACCGAACACCGGCGTATCGCTGCCGTTTTTCAGCTACGGCGGAACGGCGCTGATAATGCAGCTGTGCGAAATGGGCGTGCTTCTTAATATCTCGCGCCATGTGGTGCAGATCAGACCGAACAGGCGCAGGCACGAAAATATGCAGAACGCTCAGGACACCGTGAGCGAGCCGTAAGGACAGGTATTCAGAGGTAAAATATATACAGAAGGAAGATATTTGCTATGTTGAAGGTACTTCTTGCAGGCGGCGGCACGGCGGGTCATATCAATCCCGCGCTCGCTATCGCCTCGATAATAAAGGAACACCGTCCCGACGCGGAATTTCTCTATGCCGGGACCCCGAACGGCATGGAAGCAAGGCTCGTACCGCGTGAAAATATAAATTTCGCGCCGATAAGGGTTAGCGGTTTTCAGAGAAAGCTTTCGGTAAAAAACATCGGCAGGAATATAAGAGCGGCGGCATATCTCACAACGGCGGGTTTCAGGGCAAAGCAGATAATCAAAGGCTTTTCGCCCGATATCGTGATAGGCACAGGCGGATATGTGAGCGGTCCTATCGTCATGAA
>JAILFE010000257.1 GCA_024697725.1 Oscillospiraceae bacterium | reverse complement strand
CCCGATTTCTTTTGCAAGCTTTATCGCCTGCTTCTTGAATTCTTCGTCGTATTGTTTTACTGCTGCCATTTTGACACGCTCCTTTGTTTTATTATACTTTGATTTCGCGGATTGTGTCAAGTTTTATTATACAGCATCATTACCCACCGATTTTGAACGGTGCAGAACGCGAAAAATCCCCGGTTTTCGACCCGAATTCGTCCATTTCGGAGGTGTCCTGCACCCGCTGGTTTTCTCCCAATTATGGGCAGGATATTTTATAGCACTTTTGTAAAGAACGGTAAGGCGAAGAAACTCGCTGACACCGAAGAAACATCCTATACAGTAACAGGTGCAAAGGCAGGGCACCACATACCAATTCATGGTGAAGTACACCATAGATGATGAGCTTTCAAAGGCAACTGATTCCTATAAGATCACTGTAACTGCAGGAGAAAGCAAGCCCGTTGTGAAAGCAACATACAAAAATGGCTATATCATTCTCACATGGAAACCCGTTGACGGAGCAGATAAATATACTGTATACCGTTACGAGAAAGGCAAGCTCAGAAAGATAAAGGCCACAAAGAAGACATCCGTTCGTATCAAGGCTACAAGCGGCAAAGAATATAAATTCGCTGTAAAAGCCTATGTAAACGATAAATGGACAACAGTCAAAAAGACAGATATTGTGACGGTAACAGCTGAATAACACAACAAACGGGGCAGTGAAAGCTGCACCGTTTGGTTTATAGCAGAGTTTAAAAACATTCGAGTTTGAGAACCAACCTATCAACACAGCCCATATTTCTCATAACGGGATATGGGCTATTTTTTTGTTATAAATAAATCAAAATCGTGAAAAGTTACTCTCTTACCACATCAGAATACTCTTTCAACTCAAATTCATACTCATCGCACATAGCCTTAAAAGTCTTCATCTTTGCATAAGGGCTGGTTTCAGTCAAATTCTTCTTAAATGCTAAAAGCTCCTTTTTCCGGGCGCTGAAGCGTACATCGTATTTCTTGCGCTGCTCCGGTGTCATCTTGCGGCGGTAGTTGCTGCACCGGGAACTGAATTTAGCATAAACAGCATAGAAAGGGTTAGCCATTGCCTTTTTGCGGGATCTCACGTTGATTATAGTGTGCTGCTTGCTCTTGCACTCGGCATCCCCGCAGACCGTGGGATAACGATTCTTTTTGCATACATACAGCTTTCCGCATATATCGCAGTTACGTACCATGAGGTTTGCCTGTGATAATTGCTCGATATACAGGCTCATGAAGGCAGTGAAGGATTCCTCGGCAATATAGAAGGTCTGCCAGCCCTTTGCCTTGTGAGAGCGTACTATATGTATGACAGAATCGCATTCGTTTTGCTCTATCTGTTCCTTTATGCTCCAGTAGGACTTCTTTTTCTCATCTTCCTGCAGTAATATGAACGGTCTTATCAGTTCATCATATTCCATAAGAAACTGTGCTGATAACCCATCCGACACCTTGTGAAGTGCTTTTTTAGTAAGTTTTACGCTGCTGTTCAATTCAGCCAGTTTCGTATTATATAGTGCTGATACAGAGTATATCAGATAATTCTGTATCATATTGCGCTGTATCGACTCAGTAAAATTGTTTCCGAGCTTTTCAAAGCACGGAGCCACTGCTTCCTTGCCCTGGGCTTCTTTCAGAACCGCAGCCATATCGTTGACCGTATCTGTCAGCATAGTCATAAATTTCCTGTTATCTGATATACGGTTCAGATCGTCGGCTATCATCCCAAGATGGCGGTCACAGACAAATATCCTGTCAGTAGGTGTATTGCTCCTGAAAAACTGCCGTATCTCCTCCGGCTCTCCGAGAACTATGGTCTCATGATTATTTACCGGATCGGTATATATTCCTATCGCCGCCATTGTATTTTCAAAAAATATCCTGTCCATGTGTCCCTCCAATATGTTTTATATGTACGATATGTCAGATATGGCATATCGTTTTTTCATTTCCGAATAGAAAAATGAGTCAGATTTGCTATCTGATACTATTCTATCATATAAATCATTTAATGTCAATAAATCGCAGTAAATTCATATGTCATAACAGATTGTATTTAACATACACATTCGATTGATAGTTTTACTATATACGAAATCCCCAATTTCCCGGAAATATATGCTATAATACGTCCAAGGTCAGCGAAAGCAGATCTCAACCCCGAACAAAAAGAAAGAAAAAAGTAGAGGAGGCATTTAATATGCAGAACAGATTTGAACTGCCGATGATGATGTCGGCGAATGAGTTGCAGGACATGGGCTTCAGCCGAAGCCTTGCGTACAGGATACTGCAGGGAGATATTCTCCCGGTGGTGTCTATCGGAAAGAGAAGATTTATTCGGCAGACCGTACTGCTCGAATGGCTGGCAGAGCAGGAGAAAAAATGTCCGGCGGGAAGGCCGACTGATTATGTAAGAGCAGAGACACCTTCCACTGCCGAAGACATCCCCGATGATGATCAGCTTACATTTGCAGATTATCATGAAGGGTATATGGGTGGTGATGAGATATGAACTGGATAACGGTTAAAGAGATGAGCACCCGGTATGGTGTCAGTCGTCAGTGCATATACGCGAAGATCGACCGCAATAGATACAAACTGGGTGACCATATCCGCGAGGAATACGGTCATGACAAGCTCCTCGATGAAGAGGCTGTTGAACTTCTGAAACCGAAAAGTAAAACAGTCATCGAGCGCAAAAAGCAGACAGATAAATTAAAGGATGCGTTGATGTCATGCGAGGAGATGTGCAGCGAAAATGCCGGAGTGATAAAAGCACTCTCAGATGAATTCCGGGAGTTCAGAGAGCAAGTCCTGCAGGAGATCTCAAAGATAAGAGCAGCTGCGCAGAAGAACGAGTGACATGATCCACATTTATGGATCTATGCAGGTGACCATAAAATTATATCCGGACGAATAGCTGTGGATAAAAAAATTTCCGGTGAGTTTCTCATCAAAGATTATTCTGTTTGACTGCCGGCAAAAGCCTGATATGCAATGTTGCATATATGAGTTGAATGCCGTCCGTTCAACCTCCACTTTCAACATTGCACACGTGTACGCTTGCAACGTTGAATATGAATGTTGAACACTGCCCTTTCAACTATTGCGTTAAACATTGCATACGGCGGGAACCCACCGGACGAAGTGCAGGCTGCGCCTGCAAAAGCAAGCTGTCGCTTGCAAAAAAGCTGCCCCAATGGGCAGCAAATACGGGGCTGCAAAGCAGCCCAAAGTATGCAGCGAAAGCTGCATAGCGAGGTACGCCGTGTGGCTATCCACCTGCCATTAAAGGCAGGCTGCACACGGCTAACGCTCCGGTCTTGCAGATGCATTATCCAATGTCATGCCCTGCAAGATCCTCACTCCTCGCTCAGGGGAAAAATCCCCCCGAGACCCCCATACGAATACATAATGGAAAGAAGGTTACCGATATGAACAGAGTACGAAATAAGCAAATGATCATCAGGATGACGGACACTGAAGTGTCCGAATTCGACAGGAAGATGAGACAAGCTCACTTCAAAAGCCGAGCCGATTTCATCAATGCACTTCTGCGTGATGTGAGGATAGTTGTGCCGGACGGAATAAAGGAGATCGCCGTCGAACTCAAACGCGAGGGCAACAACTTAAATCAGGCGCTGCGTCTGTGGAACAAAACACAGACACCTGCGCCGCCGATAGGTGTAACGATCGCCTATGAAAAACTTTCAAAGCTTTACTCGCAGATCTCCGGAATGCTGGAGGGTGTTAAGAATGCCGATTTTCAAAGCAGCGGAGAATAAAAAGGGAGGCGGCAAGGGCGGGTTCAAGACATCTCCGAAATTCACTCTCGACTATATCACCCGCAAGGAAAAAGCGGAGAAGATTTCGTCGCAATATCTGAATGATGAAATGGACTATGCCCAGCAGTTTGAAGATACCAAAAGTATATGGGACAAGGGGCTTTCAGACAGGAGCCGGAAATACTATCATTTCATACATTCTTTCTCCGCCTACGACCATATTACTGCGGAGGAGGCACACCAGATCACAGAGGAGTTGTGCCAGAGGTCATTCCCCGACAATGAATTTGTGATTGCAACACATACAGATACCGAGCATATCCACTCGCATATTGTAATAAATTCTGTCAGCTGCATCACCGGAAAAATGCTGCGCATATTTCCGAAAGCATATACCGCGATCAAAGATCTTTCAAATGAGCTTGCCGAGGAGCGAGGGCTTACCACGGTAGATTTCAGAAAGCCTTCTGCGGAGCCTGTACGACAATCCCAGGCGGAGAGACAGATCATCATGCGCGGAGGTACGAGCTGGAAACAGGAGCTGTGTGAGGTCATTGATCTTGCCGTTGAGAATACTGATAATATGGCTGATTTTGAAAATTTCATCGGGAAGTATGGTGTGGAGATCAGCCGCAATACTGCAAAGAGCATATCGTTCAAACACCCTGAAAAGAAAAAGCCTATCCGAGGTGAAAAGCTCGGGGCTAACTACACGAAACATTCTCTCGAAGACAGGCTTGTTCGTGTAAGAGACCATGATGTAAGAGCACAGGTAATGGAAAATCTGTCTGCGGATGAGAAGAAACTCGTTCAACATATCGAGACATACACCGAAGGTAAAAGGCATTTTATTGATATTATCAATTCTATGGCGGCATGGGCTGAACATGTTCAGAAAAAAGCAGCCGAACTCCGCCGCAGAGAAGAACAGCGTCGATATTATGATGATGCAAGGTAAGGAGGAGATTTTATGTCGTTGATAAACAGAGAAACAGGTCAGCCTGCAAGTATGGGAAACACTATACCGGACGGAAAGGCATCAGCAGACCAGTCAGCCATGATAAACGGGCTTGAAAAGCGTATAGAAGCTCAGGCAAAGGTCACAGAAGAACTAAAAGCTGAAAAACAGAAGTTGTACGATGATGTGGACAGATTATTGTCACAAAAGGCTCATGCAGAAGATGAAATATGTCACTATAAAAACAAATATGAGCAGGAACGCTCAAAACCGCCTGTTATAAGA
Source organism: Oscillospiraceae bacterium (assembly GCA_024697725.1). Classification (GTDB taxonomy): domain Bacteria; phylum Bacillota; class Clostridia; order Oscillospirales; family Ruminococcaceae; genus RGIG4694. Next base: position 2,566 of record JAILFE010000257.1, on the reverse strand, counting down.
TACGAACCTGTTGTACAATATGAAACCAAGTGTGTATCGTGCAGAAAAAGCCTGTATGAATCCGAACTTTCCATTGCCACGGCAGAACGCGAGAAATACGAAAAGCTGGCATCAGAACAGGAAAAACAGATAGAAGACAAGGTTGCTGCTATCGTTAAGCGCAAAACCCGTAGAGAGAGGCTGCTTGAATGGTTGAAGGCGCTTTCAGCTGCAAGGGATATTAACATATATTGGTGTGCTATCGCTTACTCGCTGCTCGTAACGCCTGTATCTGTGTTTACAAGCAAGGTGCTTCGCACGGATCTTGTCAATATATTCATATGGATCTGGAATATGATCGTCAGCGCTGTCATGGCCACAAAAGATATTGTGCTCAATGCGGCGGGAGTAACAGACAGTTTATCGGATGAAAGACTGCGAATAGTATTGAATATCGCAATGATAATCGTGATGACTGTACTTATTGTCATAGTCCTGTTCCTTGTACTGCGAGCCGGAGTGAAAATGCTACTGGAGTTCCTGGGCGATCATTGGGAAGAATTGTTTGATATGAAGTTCTTGTTTGTAGTACTGCTTGATCTTATAGGGTGTGTTTTCGTCGGAAAGGATATTCTTACCCTTGACGATGGTCATGTAAATATCTGGGTAATATTCCATGGAGTGCTCATTCTATGGCTGATCATAAGGCAGATAGTAAGGTTTATCATAAGTAAGGTGGAGGATAAATAGCATGAATAAACATTTTGAATATAAATGGGAACATTATCATCGGGTACAGCGCCGTAATATATGGCCTCATATCGGGAGGTGAGAAATATGAGCGCACAGAAGAAAGCGAAGATCATCGTTGTTCCACATTATGAAGGCGCGGATGATTTTTCCGTACTCATAAGACGTGTAATAACAGATGAGATCAGAAAGAAGCAAGAAGCCACAGAATAAGTCTTGACAGTGTGTACAAGTCGTGGTATAATAGTATGTAAGTTATATCACGGCTGTACGATATACAGGAGGAATATCATAATGTTACAGCCAAACAATAATACAGTTTACACAGCAGCGCTCTATTGCAGACTTTCCAAGGATGATGGTTTTTCCGACAGAGACAGCTCATCCATTGAGACACAGCGCACCCTGCTCACCAACTACTGCAACGAGCATGGTATCATCATACACGACTATTATGTCGATGATGGATACACCGGGACAAACTTCGACCGCCCCTCATTCCAGCGTACGATAGGAGACATAGAGAACGGAAAGATCAACTGCGTTATCACAAAGGATCAATCCCGACTCGGAAGAAACCACCTTGAAGCGGGTTACTTTATGGAAATGTTTTTCCCGGAACATGGTGTGCGATATATTGCCATTTCAGACGGTGTTGACACCATCAATCAGTCATCTCTGGACTTTGCACCGTTCCGGAATTTGCTGAATGATATGTATGCAAAGGATGTTAGTGTCAAGATAAAGACATCTCTGCTCGCACAGCAAAAAGCCGGAAAATTCTTTGGCACCAAAGCACCGTATGGTTACATAAAGGATCCGAATGACAAGCATCATCTTCTAATTGATGAACGTTATGCCCCTGTGATACGCAAGATATTCGATATGTATCTTGATGAAGGTATCGGCTGTCAACAGATAGCCAAAAGACTCACCGATGAGAAGATTCCCCGTCCGTGTGTAGCTGCAACAGAACTAAAGCCGGCTTTTGAGAAATATATACAGGATGACAACGGCAAATACCGCTGGACATCTCAGCAGGTATGCATGATAATACGCAATCCTGTATATGCCGGACATATGCGCGGACAGCAGCGCCCCAAGATCAGCTTCAAGAGCCAGAAACGCTATCCGCTGGGTTCAAAGGCTTTCGTAGTTCAGAATACTCACGAGCCTATCATTGATCCTGAACGTTGGGAACTGGCACAGACCATACTATCCTCACATCGCCGTGAAAAGGTAGAGGGCGGATACCAAAGCATCTTCAACGGGATATTACGCTGTGCAGACTGCGATCATGCACTCAACATGTCAAAAGGTCATCGCAGAAAGCCACGCCCCGATCCGATAGACATGGTAGGGTTCCAGTGCAATTATTACCGTACATTTGGAAATAAAGCCTGCACACAGCATTGGATAGAAGCTCGTGACTTGCATAATGCAGTCCTTGCTGACATCAGAAGGCTGGCTAAATATGCTGTTGATCATGACGACAAAATGGTCAGGGATATTATCTCAAAGCTGAATGCAGATATGTCGGAAAGCACCAAAAAAACGGAACGGGAACTAATGAAGGCCAGAAAACGCCTTGCAGAGCTTGACAAGCTGTTTGTCACCCTTTATGAAGACAAGGTACAGGGCACCATCAGCGACCGCAACTATAAGCAGGTAGCTTCATCATATGAGCAGGAGCAGGCCGAACTTGAAAAGAAGATCAACGGATACGAAGAAGACCTCCGCACTGCGAAGGTCAACAATGAAAACGCTGAAACTTTTGTAGATATGATAAAGGACTATGCGGGTATCGAGGATCTTAACGTTACTATAGTTCACACGC
>JAILFE010000151.1 GCA_024697725.1 Oscillospiraceae bacterium | reverse complement strand
TCAGTTGATTGTTGTCGCAGTCCAACCGTGTCAGCTTAGTGTTCTTGCTCACATCAAGGCTTGTCAGCTGATTGTTCCCGCAGTTTAACGATTTCATTTCATTGTTTTTGCTCACGTCAAGGCTTGTCAGCTGATTGTCATAGCAGATCAAATATTCCAGCGCATTGTTCTTGCTCACATCAAGGCTTGTCAGCTGATTTTTGTAACAGTTCATATCTGTCAGATTAGTGTTCTTGCTCACGTCAAGGGTTGTCAGCTGATTTTTGCTGCAGTCTAAATATTTCAGCTTAGTGTTCTTTTTCATATCAAGGATCGTCAGCTGATTGTTGTCGCAGTACAAATATATAAGTCCCGAAAAGAATTCGATTCCTTTGAGGTCTTTAATTCCTAGCTCTTTTACCTCTATTGTGCGGACTTCCCCCTCTGTTTCTGACAGTTTTCCATCTGAATTCGTATCAAAGTTTTCCTTTACATAATCCCTGAAAATTTTATCAGGGAAATTAGTTTCGTTGATATCTATATCTGCCGTGGCAACATGAATCGGCGTGGGCTCCGGAGTCGTCGTAGGCGCCGATGAGGGAGTAGTAGTGGCTGTCAGTTCCGGAGTGGGTATTGGAGTCGTCGTGGGTTCTATAGCAGGTGTCGGGGTTGTCGTTAAAGAAAGTGCCATAGTAGGCATGGAAGTCGGAGTCATGGCAGGTTCCTGCGTGGGTTCCGAGGTAGGCGTCACAGTCGGTGTGGCAGGCGTTATAGTCGGAGTTGAAGTAGCTGTCAAAGTCGGAGCTGATGTAGGTACCAAAAAGGGAGTTGGCTCGCCCACAACAGTCTCTTCAAGCTCTTTCAGTTCGTTTTCGATCTTTTCTATGTCCGAATCTGAAACCTTAACAAGTGCCTCTTCCAGCACTTTCTTTGCAGATTCAGATTCACCGATCTCCAAATAAGTCTGCGCAAGCTCTATATAGGCATCAACATTCTTCGGATCGATATCAATTGCTGCCTTGTACGCAATGATCGCCTGTTCATAATTCAACTCGACCACATATTTTCGTGCGAGTTCCAATTGACGCGCTGCTTTTCTGGCCGGCCTGTTAGAATTTGCGATGGCAATAACAGCGGCTGTAGCCGCAACAATGACTACGACCGCGACTATTATTATCCAGATTGGAAAGCGTTTTTTCTTGGTGATTATGGTTGATTCTCTATTATCGTTATCCATAAATCTGTCTCCAATTAATTAAAGTGCTATTCAGGAAAAAAAGAATATCAGTTGATTAGAAATTGTGTCGAGCACCGACGGTTTCTACCCCAATAAAAATTTGTGTGCAGGTATCACTTCGATCGTCCGTCCATCTTTGGAAATGGTTTTCTCTTCCTCGTAGGTTACAATAATAAGCCGTTGAATTCCCGCTGTTTTCTCCGCAAAAGAAATGAGACTTTTTATTTCTCTGTATTCAGCCGATCCTAAAGTGTATGCAACCTGAATGGCACAGTTTTCTTCGGGAAGATAGAAATCTATATCTATTCCTGTCTGCGTAGACTTGAAATAATACACTTCTTCGCCGTACCTGCGTTTTAAATATACCGCAACCGCATTTTCCAAAAGCGCTGAAGGTTTATCAACAAGGAACAAAGACAAAAGGCCGTTATCATAGAAATAAAACCGCGGAGTGCTCTCTTTTTCAGCGAACTTAGAGACATAATTCCTGTTTCTGAACAGGAGAAACGCATTTTCCGCGTAAGAGGTGTAATCTATCATAGAGTCTGTTGACGTCTTGATCCCGGTTGCCTTTACATTCCCTGCCAGTGTATTAAAAGATATTTCGTGCATTACTGTCTCGGCTATTTTCTTTATCATAAGCCGAAGCGCCATCTTATTCTTTACTTTTTCACGTTCTATCATGTCTCCCAGGAGAACCTTCTCATAAACGCTCTTAATATACTCTCTTTTGTTTGATAAACGCTGAGCTTCGGGGAAACCGCCGCCTGCTATATATTCCTGACAGCCTCTGCGGATCCTGGCAGCCTTTGATGTTGTAAGTAATGACTTTTCATCATGCTCTATATTATTATAATCAAGCGACTCACTAAATGAAAAAGGCATGATCATTTTCGACAGATATCTTCCTCCAAGAACTTTTTCCATTTCAGAGCTGAGCATTTTCGCATTGCTCCCCGTAATGTATACGTGCTTTTTCTGATCAGCCATTCTTCTGGCGAAATGTTCCCATCCGTCTATGATCTGTATCTCATCAAAGAAATAGTATATCTCTTTGGCGTCCGTCAGTTCATATGCAGTCTCAATGATGTCATTAAAGTCATCCTTAGTGAAACCCAATAATCTGTCATCTTCGAAATTGATATAAACAATCTGAGACCAGTCGCAGCCCGCTTCAACGAGTTCCCGGGCAATCTTGTATAAAAGGGTCGATTTCCCCGCTCTTCTGAGTCCGACCAGGATGTAATTGATATTCTTTTCGAAATCATAGTCACGTTTAATGATCACGGCATTTTGTATTATCTCTGTCTGTTCAAAAATGACCTGCTTCAATATGTTATGATTCATGACTGACCGCCTCCGGCTTTCATTTTAGTACGATGATTTAATTAATTTTATCGTATATGCACGATAAAATCAATAGAATTTGTCTTGTATATAAGACATTCTCATGTTTAACCCCACCTCAAGCACCCTCGCATTGATGCCTTTAGACAGTGGACATCACTCATCAGACTTTCGGCATACGACGTTGGCGCACACCTGCGGTTGATCATCCGATCTTCATTTTCATCGTAATACAGAACCTCACCGTCACGGAATACATATGCAGCACATTTTTTCGTCGTAGCCTACTGAACGAAGCCACCACCTTGTGACAACATTCTGACAGATATATTTTCCGGTACAATTATAACATGTCGCTTTATTATAGAACTGCTACATGCTCTATAAATCCACAAACGCGTCTTCTCCGGCATATGTATTACAGGCTCCGGCAGACTGTCCGAAAACCTTTCCACCCCCGCTCACAAATCCTCCCCATCGGCCGGAAGTTTCCGGAAGAATGCGATGACCAGCGGAAATGTCACAACGCCCGACAGTACATCCGCAGCCGCCTGAGCGCATTCGATGCCTACAAGGCCGAACAGCCTGCTCAGCAGCAGGATCATCGGAATGAAAAACAGTCCGCTTCGCAGAAGCGACAGAAATGATGCCTTGAGGCCCATTCCGATGCTTTGGAACAGCATGGTGCCGCTTACGGCGGAAACCATGAATAAAAGCGAAATTGACTGATATCTGAGGGCTTTGGCGCCTATTTCTATAACCTCCGCATCATCGCGGAATTTTGAGACGATCCAGGGCGCAAAGATAAAACCGATCATACCGATCACCGCAAGCAGGATCGTACCGAAAACAACGGTAAAATAATACGCCTTGCGGGTCCTGCTGTATTTACGCGCGCCGTAATTGAACGCCGAAACCGGCTGAAAGCCCTGACAGATTCCGAGGCCCACACAGAACATAAAACCGGTGACTCTTGACGAGATACTCATTGCCGCTATCGCAACATCACCGTAAGGTTTGGCTGTCGTATTCAATACCATGGTGGAAATGCTGCCGAGTCCCTGTCTGATCAGGCTCGGAAGTCCCGTTACGAGGATAGCCGGTACAATCTCGCCGTTGATCCTTATCAGCTTCGGATCAAACCGGCTCTGTACCTGCCTGCGCAGAAAAGGCATAAGAAGTATCACCGCACTTATATACTGGGAAACCGCCGTAGATATGCCTGCACCCGTAACACCGAGACCGCATAGCCTGATCAGCACATAATCGCCCAGCATATTCAGCAGACCGCCCGACACAAGTCCGAACATCGCAAATGAAGCCTTTCCCTCATATCGCAGGATATTGTTCATGATACAGCTACCCACCATTGCCGGTGCTGCGATCAGGATGAACCTGCTGTATTCTATCGAATACGGCAATATAGTTTCGGTGCTTCCGAGCAGCCTCATGAAAGGTTCCTGGAATATCAAACCGAATATCAGGA
>JAILFE010000177.1 GCA_024697725.1 Oscillospiraceae bacterium | reverse complement strand
GGAGCTTGTAAAAGCTCAGGTTGATTAGCCTCAGTGCTTCAAGCACTACGTTATGAGAGAATACATAGGTACCTGCGGACGTAATACCTAATCTGCAGCTCTACGGTTTATGGTTAAACAGTTCTGTGAGGTAGGAACAGTACTGTAAACATACAAAACCTCTCAATAACATTGGCGAAGGTATATTACGGTTTTTCGATATGTACCGGCTTATATCATAAAACATATCAAAAATATTAAAAAAGGAGTGTCTTTTATGGTATATGTGATAAGCAAAAACGGACAACCACTTATGCCCACTGAAAGGCATGGTAAAATAAGACGGTTACTCAAAGCCAAAAAAGCTATAGTGATCAGGCGTTGTCCGTTTACTGTAAAATTATTATATGATACTACAAAGCATACACAGCCTGTTGTTTTAGGCGTAGATGCCGGAAGTAAGCATATCGGTCTATCTGCTACAACCAAAAACAAAGTCTTGTTTGAAGCAGATGTCGAGCTGAGAAACGATATAACAGACCTGATATCTACACGAAGAGAAACTCGAAGAACACGCAGATATAATAAAACCAGATATAGGAAACCAAGATCTAACAACAGAATCAAAGCTAAAAAGAACGACTGGCTGGCTCCGTCTGTAAGACAGAAGATAAATACGCATCTGGTTATTATTGAAAAGATACATAAAATATTGCCTGTTTCCAAAATAATAATTGAAACAGCCAGCTTCGATATTCAGAAAATCAAAAACCCTGATATAACAGGAACAGAATATCAGCAGGGCGATCAGCTTAACTTTTGGAACGTAAGAGAGTATGTGCTTTTCAGAGATAATCATCTCTGTCAATGCTGTAAAGGCAAGTCAAAAGATAAGATTCTGAACGTACATCACATAGAATCAAGAAAAACAGGTGGTAACTCACCGAATAACCTGATAACCCTTTGTGAAACCTGTCACAATGGTTATCACAAAGGCTCTGTAAAACTTCCTAAAAATATCAAACGAGGTATGAGCTTTAGAGATGCTGCTTTTATGGGTATTATGAGATGGGCATTGTATAATAAGCTCAAAGAAATGTATCCAAATGTAAATTCTACATATGGCTATATTACTAAAAACACAAGAATAAGCAATCATTTGCCCAAAGAACATTATATAGATGCCCGCTGTATCAGCAATAATCCTTTGGCTGTTTCTGATAATAGGTATTATTACATCAAAAAAACACGTTGTCACAACAGACAGATACATAAAAGCAATAAGCTGAAAGGCGGTATTCTGAAACGAAATCAGGCTGATTATACTGTAAAAGGTTTCAGATTGTTTGATAAAGTCTCGTATCTGAATGACGAATATTTTATCTTTGGAAGAAGAACTACCGGATATTTCGATATAAGAACTCTGTCCGGTGAGAAAGTAAACAAAGGAAGTATCAGCTGTAAAAAGCTGAAGCTTGTAGAAAAATCAAAATATTATCTAATAGAAAGAAGGAAAGCACATTCCTCTCCGACTTTAGATGTCGGAGTATCCTGTGCTAACTTTTGATGATTATGAGAAATGAATACTACTTTCTCAGCAATATGTACCCTTGCCAAATCACATACAACGGTCACACGTTTAAAAGCTCTGAATCTGCGTTTCAGGCACAGAAAGACATTTCAAGAGTCTCAGAATTTGAGGCTCTTGACGGTCGTGACGCTAAACGGCTTGGACGCAAGGTCAAAATGAGACCCGATTGGGAATCTGTGAAACTTAATATCATGGAGGAAATCCTCAGAATCAAGTTCAGTAATTCTATCCTTGCTGAAAAACTCAAAGCCGTAAAAGGCCCTATTGTTGAGGAAAACACCTGGCACGATACGTACTGGGGTGTATGTAACGGTATTGGCGAAAATCATCATGGTAAATTGCTTGAAAAAATAAGAGCCGATTTACTGAAAGAAGGTGCGAATAATGGATAAGACTATCGTTGTGCTTGGTGGGTCATTTAACCCACCCACAAAGGCTCATACGGCGCTTCTTAAATCCGCTGTTGAACAGCTTGATGCGTCGTTTGGCATTTTCGTACCGTCTTCCAAAGCCTATGTTGAAAGAAAAATGTCAAAACAGAAATCATTTGCGTATTCTGAAGAACAAAGGCTTTCAATGCTTGAAGCCATTTGCAAAGACAATCCAACGCTCCGTGTTGATGATTGTGAATACGGCGATGATGGCAGAGGTCATACTTATGACACTCTCTGCAAACTTCAGATGAAGTACCCTGGATACAAACTCATCTTCGTTATCGGTGCTGACAAACTAACGATTGTACCAAGATGGCACAATCATGAAACTTTCTTCAAAAACTTCGAGTTTGCTGTGACACACCGAAACGACATTGATATAGATAAAACCATTAGCAACGACGCTACACTTGCTAAATACAGGTCTATCTTCCATGAAATCAATGTCGATGATTCATTGTCTGATGTCAGTTCAACGATTGCAAGGCTCTATATCACGAAACGTAACAAAAAGGTTCTTACTGATATTCTTGAACCATCGACAATGCAGTTTATCTTAAGAGAAAGGCAATGTCACTAAGGTCAACCACCCCGACCTACGGCTAACGCCTTAGAAGTCGGAGCTTGTAAAAGCTCTAATTGACTACTCTAAGTTCTTTAAGAACTACGTTATTTGTGTTATCACACCTACAGATGATTCCCAAGTCTGTAGTAACTGTGGAGGCTCTGTAAACAGTTCTGATGGGTAGGAACAGTCAACCTCAAATGACCGATTACGGCAAGCACTTATAACATTGAGGAAGGGAAACAAACTTTCATAAGAAAGGGATACCACTTGTGAGTAGGTATCAAAGGTAGCAACTATGCAACAAGGAAACAGAGTATTCGTACTCAATATGCGAAGTGAGCCATTAATGCCTTGTAGCCAAAGAAAAGCCCGAATACTTCTAAAAGAAGGTAAGGCTATAATCAACAAATACAATCCTTTCACCATTCAGCTAACTTATGCTACGGGCGAAACTAAGCAGGATTGTCATATTGGTATAGATACAGGAGCTAAACATATTGGTATTGCTGTTACATCAGATGATAAAATTCTCTATAAGGCAGAAATAGAATTACGGCAGGATGTTAGTTCTAACCTTGATTCTAAACGCATTTATCGTAGAGGTCGCAGAAATCGCAAATGTAGGTATCGTAAGCCACGTTTTCTAAATCGTAAACGTACAGATAAATGGCTTCCGCCAAGCTTACAGAACAGAATTAACCATACTTTTACATGGATAAATAAGTTTTCTGCATTAGTACCAAACCCCATATTGCATATAGAGGTTGGTAAATTTGATACGACAAAAATGATATATCCAGATATCAATGGTGTGGATTATCAACATGGTCAGACATATGGCTTCTTTGATGAAAGATATTTTGTCTTTGCGAGAGATAATTATACTTGTCAGGCGTGCGGTAAGTCTAAAAACAAGATTTTGCGAACGCATCACATAATCTATCGCAGTAATGGTGGTACTAACAGAGTAGATAATCTTATTACAGTATGTACGGATTGCCATACATCTGCAAACCATAAAAAAGGCGGGATTCTTTACAAATGGCAGGCAGAGCATAAAAAAGTAAGGCAGTATAAAGAGCCACCATTTATGAATACACTTCGCAAAAGGATTTTCGCTAAATATCCCAATGCAGTTATCACTTATGGTTCAGAAACAACACCAAAACGAAAGGATATTGGTTGAGAGAAAACTCATTATAATGATGCTATTGTCATAAGCGGTATCAAAACTATAAAAGAAAATCCCAATGAGTGGTTGCTAATAAGGCAATTTCGTAAGAAAAAGCGTTCTTTACATGAAGCAACAGCCCGTAAAGGACGTAAAGAACCCAATCGCACACAGAAACGAAATAGTAAAAACACACCGTTTTATAAAGGATTTTGGCTCAATGACAAGGTTTCTGTATTAGGACAGTTTGGTTACATTACTGGATTTACTTCTGGTGGTGCTTATATCAAAAATGCGAATGATGAGTATATAACACTACCAAATAAGTCTTATAAACAAGTCGGTGTTGCTAATTTGAGACTGGTTTCTCATAATAATAATTGGCAATATATAAGAAACGCCGTGTAAAACGCAATTCATCCCCCCACCTACGCTTCGCTTAGAGGTGGGGGACTTCTTGCTCACGGCTCGTTAAAGGTAATTCACAATATAGCCCTCAAGGTCTTTTCGATAAAGAGGGTTTTGTCATTTACAGGCTTAGCTTAATGACATTGCTTTTAGTGTAACAACAAGCCTGATAACTATGCAGAGATGGGCGAATGTTAGAGCCGTCATACTATGACGTCCACTGGTATGAGTCATATGCAGGTTAAAGTCCTGCTCTCTGCACCAGCGGGGCTGAGAACAAATTATCCGCCTGCCCAGTGTCGGATCAGACCTGATAATAACTTGGACATTGCTTGTGTACAGAGTGATAAAACCAAGCCTCAGTGAAGTGAAGACAGGCCAAACAGCGGGATGTGTGGCTCGCAGTGACCTTAACCTGCCCAGAGGTTTCGCTAAGCGATATAACAGCCTGAGGTAACTCCCCCAGGACGGCGAGATAACCGTGAGTAAACTCCTCTTTGTTCCCTCTTGAGATAAGGGAAATCAGAAACAGTAAGCCGGCTAAAACCGGCTGCTGTTTCTAAAAATATCAAAACCAACCAAAAAGCTCTGTTTGTTTATAAAAGACGATATATTCTTTTTGTGTTTGATTTATTGACAAATTGATCCATTTATGTTATAATAAACGAAAATATTTAATTTAACGGAGGAAAAATCCATGAACAAACAGAGTATTTTCTCAATTCTTGCTGTACTTACGCTTTGTCTAACAGGCTGCGGAAATGCAAATAATACTACAAATACTGTTTCGACAAAGCCTACTGAAACAGCTACAACAGAAACTACAAAGCCGAATGAGAAGCCTGAAAAGAAAGAATCTGAAGAAAAAACCGAAGAAACAACGGTTACAGAAACTGAAGCTGAAACAGAAACCGAAACGGAAGCAACTACATTGACTCTCGCTGAAATGATCGTAACACCGTCTGATGAAGAGTTTGAAATCGAATATGATAAGCAACTTAAAATAAATATCATTACCAAATACAACGGCGATGCAGTAAGCGTCAGATTTCCTACAGAAATAAACGGTGAGAAAATAGATGCTATAGAACTTCGTAGTAATTCTGTATTAAGATATGTTGAAATCCCTGAAGGTATTGATAATTTTAGCTTTAACAAATGCGAAAACCTTGAGGAAGCTGTGCTGCCTGAAAATCTGACTGATATTCCGGAAAAAGCATTTTATGACTGCAAATCGTTATCATCTATCAACATCCCTGACAGTATAGAAATCATCAATGAACAAGCATTTGCTGGTTGCAAAAATCTTACAACATTTTACTTTCCAAAAAATCTGAAAGAAATAAAGAATCAGGCATTTGGCTGCAGTGGCTTACAGGAACTCAACATACCTGATCAGGAAATCATAGTAGGTTGGGGAGCTTTTCGCTGCTGTAATTCCCTTGAAGAAATAGAACTTCCGTATAATTTCAACATTGATCACACAGGAGCAAACATCTTTACAGAATGTAAGAATCTAAAGAAGGCAACAATTCATGGCTCTCTGTCAGCTGATGCTGAAATAGACAGATCATGTGGCCAGTACCCTTTTCCCGGCGGTCATACTTTCGAAAGTTGTGAATCTCTTGAAGAAGTTGTTTTGATTTCTGATAATGATGAAGAATTTATCATAGGTTGTTGCGACTTTCATTGTTGCGACTCTCTTTCGGTTGTAAATATCTCAAATTGCAATCTCACAAAAATAGGTTCAGGTGCATTCAGTGGTTGTGACAGTTTAAAATCCTTAGATCTACCCGATACTGTTACTGTTATGGATTACGATGCTTTTATGTTCTGTGATAATTTAACAGTAACATATAAAGGAAACACATACGATAAATCTAATATAAATGAACTTTGGATCTTATAATTAAATAAACCAACATCCCCCTGTATCTGTGCTATAAAAAAACATAGATGCAGGGGCTTTTCAATATGCAGAGATGATTTAACCAAAATACACAGAAACAAGCAATATTGCATCAAAACTACCCTTGTAATGCAGATCTGAATCCTGCTCTCTGCATAAAATATGCCGAAAAAAGGCTAACAGCCTGTTTTCGACACCAATGTCGATACGGTTATTATAACCAATACCGGCATCTCAGGGTCAGACGGCTTGGTGTGAACATAGACAGCGGGTGCCGTCGGCGCAGGATAGATAGACTGGTTGACTCCTGCATCTCCAGTGGGAAATTCGAACGTGGTCACAGACTTCCACTGAGAAAGGACAGCGTGGATAGACACGCAAAATTTTTACGGGTGCAGAGAGCCTTGCTGCACCCGTTTTATGATAGCATAGATAAACGGTCTGCCCGGCGGGTTCGACTCCCCCTGCTATCACCACTTTCACCTAATTATCTCCTTTTTATATTCCTTTTGACAAAGCGGAAAGACGCTTGACAGCTCGGACAGACGGCTTTTTATAAAATAATATTCTAAAAAACGCCGACAAAGTCGGCGTCGGAATGTTTGCTGATAAAATCCCCTCTTATTGCAAATACTCTTGACAAAAAACGTAAAATATTGATAATATTATATATAATAATATCTATTTTAAAATCATCGCAGATTGGAGAAGTGGCATCTCGTCAGGGTCATAGCCTGAAGACCGCTGGTTCGATTCCAGCATCTGCAACCATCGGATCAGGACAGTTGGCTTAGAGGCAGCCATCTGCTAAAGAGTACGGAGTTCTTCCTTCCGAGATGATATATCGGGCGTCAATACTTACGTTATGTAAGCATACGCGGTGCAAAATGCGAAAATGGGCTACATGGATAATGACCCATATAACGTGATGTGCCGGGGATAATAAGTACACCGTTTTGGCGTAACAGCACACCTGATCCTTTCTATATTGATTTAAGTGAGGCAAGCGTGGCCTGCGCGATATATTTGAATAAGAGCCTTTCTTCAGTTCACCTGAAGATACAGCACTTAAAGCAATAATGGACAAAGCGTAAGAAAAAACGCTTAACAACCAGAAAGACGGCATTTTCTTTTGTCTGAAAATCAATACGATGTGTGTGCATAGCTCAGTTGGAAGAGCACTTGACTTTTAATCAAGTGGTCGCGGGTTCGAGCCCCGCTGCGCACACCAGCCGACTTGCCAATGTCGTTAAACTTGGTGAGTGAGAGAACGCCTCGAAGGAACAGAATATTGTGTTGAGAACACACCGCCTTAATAAAGACTCAGATAATCAGGAAGGCCTGAGAAAATTTTGTGGATTGTAATTCCTCGCAACAGACGCTATTTCAGGAGCAGCAATTACTGAAATTGGGGTTATGATAGAAGTGTTGCAAATGTGGTAAGACTCTTTGCTGAGAGTGCATAGACAAAGTATTCGTTGAGGATTGCCGAATACATTATATGTACTGATAGTTTAAATATAGAACACAGTGAGACAAAAGCTGTAAAAAGTGTAACTAATCATGTAGTACAGGTGTAAATCCTGTTCAGTACACCAGCCGACTTGCCAATGTCGTTAAACTTGGTGAGTGAGAGAACACCTCGAAGGAACAGAATATTGTGTTGAGAACACACCGCCTTAATGAAGACTCAGATAATCAGGAAGGCCTGAGAAAATTTTGTGGATTGTAATTCCTCGCAACAGACGCTATTTCAGGAGCAGCAATTACTGAAATTGGGGTTATGATAGAAGTGTTGCAAATGTATTAAGACTCTTTGCTGAGAGTGCATAGACAAAGTATTCGTTGAGGATTGCCGAATACATTATATGTAAATTGTGAGGTAGAACCTTGTAATTTACACCATCCTTGCAAAGATCATTGCAAGAACTTGATAGGCAGAGAACGCGGAGTGTTCCCCGCGCACCGCCCACAGAAAATCAAAGAAAGGACTGAGTCCAATGAAGTAGTCAACTAAAAGTGATTTATTATATATGAATAGAATTCAGCTGCATTTTAAGACATTTGAATATGTCCAATATTGCGAAGGGACACCGTGTCACCTATCCTCGTTTGATGCTTGAAGCACAAACGCCGCATAAAAAATGGATGCAACCTGCAGAAAGCAGGACAAGATAACGGTGTAGATATGATCGTCTTGCCAACGACATATTGAAATCATGAGGGCAGTCAACGTGTTTGACGGTATAGCGTTGATCAAAATACGGCTGAAATGCCGTCACAAAACAAACCGTAGGAGCTTGGGATCGAAATGATATGGATTTCCCGATTAGCAGTAAGCTGGTGGTCAGAGCTGCTTAATATTATAATGTACTGATAGTTTAAGTAATAGAACACAGTGAGACAAAAGCTGTAAAAAGCGTAACTAATCATGTGATACAGGTGAGAATCCTGTTCAGTACACCAGCCGACTTGCCAATGTCGTTAAACTTGGTGAGTGATACTTGCTCGAACACATGAGATCAACTATGCCGAGTCGGGTTTTGCGGTTTAGAAAAGAATTATGGTTTCGATAGCCCTCATGAAAGAAAAGGATGCCCCCTCTGGAGACCTAAACAAGCGTCAGGGTCTCGCATGAGAAGTGCAGGTGCTTGACGCAGCTACCCGCACAAGCCACGTAGGGGATGGCGTGGTATACGCTGATGCAGCACAAGGGGAGTGCAGCTGATCTGTAATCAGCAGGTTGTAAGTTCGATTCTTATCATCAGCTCCATACGAGGTCAAAAACCTTGTACATATACCTTATTTTTCTACATCATTATGCAAAGCGGAAAGACGCTTGACAAACGGACAGACGGCAATAATGCTCGTAATAGTACGAAAATCAAGTACAAGAACAAGAACTGCATAATTTTTTAGGTCTTGACTTCTCTATGCATGAGTTATACAAAGACAGTAATGGCAACGAACCTTCTTATCCGAGATACTACCGACAAGCTGAGAAAAAGCTTAAAAGAGAGCAGCGTAAGCTATCTCTTATGCAGAAAGGCTCGAAAAACAGAGATAAACAGCGTAAGATAGTTGCCAAGCTTCACGAAAAGGTCTCAAATCAGCGTAAGGACTTCCTACACAAGCAGTCAAGGCAGATAGTCAATACCTATGATTGTGTATGTATAGAAGATCTCGACATGAAAGCAATGTCACAGGCTTTGAATTTTGGCAAATCCGTTTCGGACAACGGTTGGGGTATGTTTGTGACCTTTTTGAAATACAAACTGGAAGAACAGGGTAAAAAGCTTGTGAAGACAGACAAATTCTTTGCAAGCAGTCAAATATGTTCTTGCTGCGGATATGTAAACAAGGAAACAAAGAATCTTGCTGTCAGGGCATGGGACTGTCCACAGTGCGGAACACATCATGACAGAGATATAAATGCCGCTGTAAATATCAGAAATGAGGGTATGCGAATAGTATTTGCATGACCCAAACACAATAGAACCGTGGGACACACGGGGTTAGCTCGCTTATGCTTAGTACAGTAGTACTATCGAACGAGAACCAAACTCGCTGAGGTAAGGGGAAGCCCCCGCCTCTTTAGGCGGGGGAGGATGTCACGCTGGTTGGAATCCGGCTCTTTGCACCATTTCAGGCAAAAAGACTGTTATACAGCCTTTGTTGTATACGCAGGACTAAGCGATGAGATACTCTAAACGTATTGCAAATACGTGCTCCCTGCGGATAACCAGCTCTGAACAGAGCTGGTTATTTTTTTTACTTCAGACAGAAAGGACGATCAACATGATAACTCTCGAACATAACAAAATATATTACTTTTTGGACTCATATGACTATCTTTATCAAGGACGCTTTATTGAGATCCCGGCTAACACGCAAACTGATGATACACTTGTTACATTCCGGGACGCATATTTTGTAGATAATAATGACAACAAGATCGGCTTTGCCGGACATCTGACAACTCGTAGAAAATTCGTATTTGAATCACTCGACGATCTTTTGCGATTTGTACAGAATAATCACGAAAAAGAAGTTGAAGCATACAAAGCTGAGATCAACACTATTGAAGATCTTATTGCTTTTGCACTGAAATACCCGCTCTGCGGCGAAGACCCTGATTATGCAGCAAAAGAGGCATATATAGCAAAAGCCACTGAGCTCACCAATAAACAAGGAGAACGATAATATGTACGAAAAAGACAAACAAAAATTCCTTGAACCCGGCGATAAAATAAAAGTAGGCAATCTTACTGTAAAAATATCCGAAATATTACATCAGGATTATTATCCTCATAACGACTTTGGTGATCCTGACTGCTGGATCGTCGAATTCAAAGACGAATACGGCAAACTAAGAAGCTACAAGTCACAATGGGACAAAGGCGAAATAATACCTGTCAACAAGGAGTGAGAATATGGTAACACTGCAAAAAGAAATGGAATACTATGAAAACATGTGTGCTGAACGATTCTCAACACACAAAGCAACTGTAACCACAGAAAATGACCGATATTTAATCATAGATTGGCGGCGCAAAGATGACAGCGGAGACTATTATATCAATTTTATAATTGATAAAAAAAGAGGAGCATTCATAGTAACCGGCGATCTCGGCGACAGCATCGCAGTATGGTACAATCCAGTTACGCCTGAAAAACTCAGGGACTATATTTTTAATGATGTCGGCTACTACATAGGAAAGATAGAATGCGCGTCTGACCTTTATGTGTATGACGAAGATGATATCATTGCTGATCTGAAAGAATATATAGACATTGATGCGGAAGATGCATATTTAGAAACTCACAACGAGTATGGAAACAGCTCTGAGTTGTGGGGAGATATCAAAGATTATATCTGCGATTCACTATATGGGCGTGACCAATTTATCCCCTCAGATGATTTGAGAGAAATCATCAAAGATTTTGACCCCAATTACTGGGAATGGCTCCCTAATTGCGGCAAACATATATCAGGTAGAGTATTTATCTGGGCGATAGGTTTCAAAATGGCAATGGAACAGCTTGGAAGGTGAATACGTCAATCACCCCAACTTGCAAAAACCTGAATACCATGCACTGATTTTTCACAAACAAACAATCTGCATATCCGACACAGATCAACAAAAAGAGACAGCCGCTTATTCGCAACTGTCTCTTCTTTTTTTCGCTTTGATGCATTGATTGCAGCTTTTACAGGGATTGGTGCCCGGACTGTGCTGACCAATTACCAAGAAAACCGCTGTTTCATCAACTTTGCGCGTTCTTTATTAACAAAAGACTGTATAGCGGCTCTGTTTTCCGGCTTCAGATCTACAAACTCGCAGCCGTATTTCCGAAGATTATTGTTAGCTGCGTTAATAAAACGTACTATGCGGCAATTACAAAAATGCGTATTTGCTACATCAAACGTCATCGGGAACTGAATAGTGATGATTTCATCTATTGCCAATGCTTTGCCCACCCAAAGTGAAATGCCGCAAAGTGAAATATCTTTAATAACGCCATCATACGCCACTCTGGGTTCATCCGATATTGTCACAAGCGTGAGAATATCAGATGATATTCTGGTATCACAACGACGATCAGCATCTACAATGCGATCGAGATCCCCAAGCAAAATATGCTTTCTTGAAGCATCAAATATGACATGTGTTTTAAAAACCTGCAATCCTTGTATTTTACCTAAAACAGTTATAATACTGTCAAACTCAAGCGGCATAACACTATTCGAAAAATAGACAGCACTGTCAAGACTTATGCTGTTTTCATCAACGTCTGTTATATAGCCTATACATATTTTTTCAAATGTCGCAGCTGATTTAATCTCACAAAACGAGCCAAGATATTTTTCAAACATAGCTGTCAAACCCTTCAAATCTAAAATGTCATAATCGTCTTGAAACATTGATACTGCATATCTTGCTTATCATCATAACAAAAATGCTTATCAACAGTCCTATTGTCAATATATAGATATAACGAACAATAAAGTCAAAATATATCACATTTAATATATTTTGCTTAGTTCCGGTGACAAAAGCAAATAAACAGCTCAGTACAAGAATAAATACTACTCCGGCTGCTGTGTTCTTGAAATCCGCTTTTGACATACCGAGATGTGGACATATCAGAAACGCTACAGCCACTGTAAGCCATGAAAAGAAATCAAACTGTACCAGTTTAGTGCCAAATCCAAGTACAATATGACCAAAATCCAGTACCAAAGCATCTTTTGATACAAAATTATTGATATTAAAAGGTACAGACAAATAAAACAATATCAGCAAAACAATCGACCCAAGCAGCATAGGAGCAGCTCCGATAAAGAAATTGCCTATCTGCTGATACAGGCTCTTCTTGTTATAACTATGATGAACATAGCCAAGATTGCCATCTGTTT
Organism: Oscillospiraceae bacterium; assembly: GCA_024697725.1. Lineage (GTDB taxonomy): Bacteria > Bacillota > Clostridia > Oscillospirales > Ruminococcaceae > RGIG4694. Next base: position 5,982 of record JAILFE010000177.1, on the reverse strand, counting down.
TACCCTTTACCGGCCTGAATAAAGCCACATCGGTTATCTTATGCTTGAATATCAATGCTGTAACAAGATGCGACAATTCGTGAAACGGCACACCCACGAATCCAAGCACACAAAATCCCGTCCAGCCTATAGCAGCAATCATATAGCGTTTATTATAGCTGCTGATTGCTGCATACAGAAAACCGAACAGATACGTAACAGCTATAAACACAGCTGTCAGTATGACTATACTCATTTATCAGAGAACAATGCGAATACAGTCGTATCCGACCTGATATCTGTAAGACTGTCGCTCCATCCGCAGAATATCTTACCCTCAACCTCAGGTTTTTCCTTAAGCTCTATACTGTCACCGCTCTTGACTTCTACGGACTTCCAAAGAAGGCTGTCAACGTAAAAATCGACAGTATATGTCTCTCTCGCAGGTGTAACAACTACCATACCAGTCGAATCATCAAATACAGCGTGTATTTCAATACTTGATGTAATATGCTCCACATCGGCATCCCATCCAAGGAATGTTCTGCCGGGAACCTCAGGTTCTTCAGGAAGTATTGCAGCATGGTTACACTTAACGAGTTGAACAGACCAATATTCGATATCATCGGCAGTATAGCTGAATATCACTGTAAATATTGCATTAGGATCAAGTGGTGCAGATGGAACTGTTGTCTCGATCACAGGCTTTGTTCCGGTGTTATAATAAGAACTCGTTTCATAAGGCTGTGTAACTGACGGAGCAGCTGTAACAGGAGCATACGCACTTGTCTGAGGCGGATAATACTGAGACGGTGTATAAGTCTGAGTATAATACGACGGTGACGTCTGATGATAAGTATAATCCGTCACAGGTGCATATGTCTTATACGGAACCTCATATGTGAAAGGCGCCATCGTAGTAGCCGCAGGTCTCTGCGTAGTAGTACGCTCAGTGCGGGCTGTTGTTGTAAACTTAGATGTCTCACTGCCATACGGTGCTGTTGTTCTTGCAGTTTTTTCTGTCTCTGTAGTTTCAGAAGGAACTGTTGTTACCGTAGTTTCTTCAGCCTTACGATAAAATTCAGTATAATAGATCGATGCATTAGGGTCATAAGTACTTCTTGTGCCTTGTTCCCCGGACAGCTTATGTACATCAGAACTTGCTGAAACTGTTATTTCGGGATCCTCTTCCTCACCAAGGAATCCGCCAGTCACATATGTTTCAGACGGAATAACAGGCTGCGGTTCCGCACTTACAGGAGCCTCTGTAGATATAACAGGCTGTTCAACAAGCCATTTGCTGACATCACTTGCCGTTTGATATGCCTGCTCGATCTCACCCACATCATAAGCTAATTTTTCAGACCATGTATTTGCCAGACCGGACATAACACGCAGATCCTGAGCTGTAAGATCATTAAGTCCGAATCCTATATTCAGATATCCAAATCCGATAATGCCATCTTCATCAGCTGTAACAGCGCAGACGGAATTCTTAAGAAGCTTCTCAGATGCACCAAGTGAGCCGGACGGCTGAACAAGCTGGATCTGAGGATTGCCGTCAAAGGTGAATACCTTGCCCATTGAGGTCTTATCATCATAAGAGATCTTTGTGATAGTATTATCTACATACACATTAAAAAGTCGTGAAGAAATATTGGTTCGATATGACCTGTCAACAGGCATATTGCATATAAGCGAACCATACGTTACAAAGAAATTGTAACCGCCTTGAGAATTCTTGCTGTAAAGCATCACCTGAGAATCCTCGGCAATATTCACAAAATTATCTTTGCCGCCAGATCTTTTACTATATGCAACAACACAAGAAGACTTATCCTTAGTAACAATGATATTGCCTTCTTTTAACTTCATGCCGACCTGAGCCGGTGAAAGTACTTTGAGATCTGCAGTACTTCCGATACTTACATCGCCTGATACGTCTATGATATATACATCGTCGCCCACTTTTTTGAAAAGGAACGAAAAAAATATCACAAGAAACAATATAGCACCTATTATCGCTATAACAAGCGAATGCTTTCTGATAAACTCAAGAACATTCTTCAAGTCAAAAACTCCTCTCGTCAAATAAAATGTCAGATCAAAATGTCAGCTTTTATTATTGTGTTCAGCCATAACGCTGTCTACTATCCGTGATATCTCCTCTCTGTCTCGTTTTTGTTCCTCTGTCAGCTCTTTGCGCTTCTTTCTAAAATCAACATCAGGATCGATCTTGATCCAATATACTAAACCGGCTACAAACAAAGCCAACAATGTAATACTCCACCATACAGTATACATAAAATCAGGATACGGTATATAAACTATACAAGTTGCAACCAGATTAAACAATATATGGGCCGCTATAGAATACTTAAGCTGATATGTCCTTGCATAAATAGCACAGAACAATATTCCGCCAAATACAGCAGCGCATACATGAAGGAATGTTCCATGCGAAAGCGCAAAAAACATAGTACTGATCACAAATGCACGTTTTTTGCCGATCTCAGACAATACGCCATACAGATATCTGCGATATAGCAGTTCTTCCGTAACAGGTGCAAGAATTATATTAGTAAATAACAGCCTGAATGATGGTGCTGCATTTGATGCTGTCAACTCAGATATATATTCCGGTGAATACACAAGCGGTATAAAAGCATTAACAGCAAACATTGCAACAAATGCATAAAATACAACTAAAACAGCTGTAGCCTTAATATATTTACCATCAGGCGGATCATAGACCAGATCGGGTTTCATTACAGTCATAGCATATGTAAAACCCAACAATATCACGCAAATATCAGTAATAAAGATTGATAATTCATTATTATCAACAAACAATTCTGTTACCGTGAGCAAAGCTAAACGTATTATCAGCCCCGCAAACGCTGTTATCACAAGCCGAAGAGTTTCCCTCAACGACCTTGGATTTTCCTTCATTATTGTCATTCCCTCTTTGTGTCACACTTGCGTTGTCAGCATAAAAACAAATGGTGTCATACTCGGTGTCATAATCATCATATTTGTAACGACCTTCAAAGACCCATGCATAATCTATATCCATATTATCATACATGATCTTCTCAATGTCAAGTGCCTGATAAAATAATATTATCTCCATGCCATTCTGCATTATAAACTTATAATGCTGATTGGATGAACCAAACATATAGCCCTCTAACGAATTTCTGTCCACAATGAGCTTGAATACAGGTTCAGGAAAAGCATGTCCGTAAGGATGAAAACTTTCCTTCTCCTTAAGAAACTCACGTATAAGATCAGCATCAATATTAAAATCCTTTTCAACAAAGCTCATATTAGAAAGAATGATGCTTGTATCAGCAATAATATGAGCAGTTGCAGCCTGCTTTGCTTCTTCACGAACTACAGTGTCGAAAAACAGCGCATATTTGTCCAACGTTGCCTTATCGGGTATGATGACACCAAAAGCAGAATTAATATGTCCCCGGCATATTATCTGAACATCATTCTCGGCCATCTTCCCGGAAAGATCCATCCACGCAGGATTACGTCCGGAACCCGAGTAAGATCCGTCAGCGTTGGGAACAACGACTAAAGTAGGCATTCCTGTCATATTGATGAACTTAGTGGCAAGAAGACCGCATATACCGGCTCCTACATCTGCGATATAGACCTCACGCCGCATATATATCGCATTGTCCGTCTCCCCTGCTTCCTTCTCAGCAAGCAATTTTTCAAAAACAGACGTTGTGATCTCTTTGCGCATATCATTGAGGCTTTCGACATATTTCAGACCGTTCTCAACACAAGCCATATTCTCAAAACCTTCGAGCGGTACAACATATTCACTAAAGAATATATCGTATATCCCGTGCATATCACCATGCATACGTTTGCAGGAATTAAGAAACGGTACAAGATAATAGCCATAGAACTGCTCATCAATATCATCGGCTTTTTTGATCTTCTTAAGCATATGAAAATAATCAAGCAGCTTCTTCAGTCCCACAAAAGCTCTGGAGTAATTTGCCGAATAAACAGGCGGAGCGATAGTATCACCATGAAGCTCATAGCCATAAAAATACCTCATTATGCTCACACTGCTGCGAACAAGCTCCCTGTTCTCATATATAAGCGGCATCACATCAGAGATCGTCGCAATACCTGCAAATACACGCAATCTGTATATATCGACCTGCTTGGCGGGAATACAGTAAAGTTCAGCATAACGGGCAAGGATGATATACATGACAAATGCTCCGCAGATATCATTATGAGAATATGTCTCTCCTATCTGATTCGGATTGATTGCCATATCCGCCGAACACGGGACCTCATTATCATGATGATCCGTAACAAGCACAGTAAGTCCCTTGCTCTTCGCATAATCAATAGTGTCATTGCAGGCTATACCGACATCACCAGTAAGTATGATATTGGTTCCGGGAAACTCGGCAAGAATTGCATCTACGTCATTTGTTCTGAAACCATAACCTGCTGACGGATCCGGCTTGAAAAGATTGACGCAAAAGCCAAGCTCTGAAAGACCCGCATAAGCAATCACACTGGACATGATGCCGTCAACATCAAAATCTGTATAAATAGTTATTTGCTGACGCTCAGCCCTGATATCACTCAAAAATCCGCACATTGAATCAAGATTTTGCAATCTGTCTTCAGTTTTTGACTCATAGATCTTGAAATAGTCATCATCAAAGCCGAGTTTTTCAAAATGTTTTGCTAAAATAGCACTATAAGTATTCATCTATCATTCTCCTGTCGCATAACGATGATATCTGACATCCTTATAAAGACTGCGGATGGCTGCACGTTCAGCCATCTTAAGAAAATCGACCTGCGCCCATTTATCGACAATATCATGAACGATCTGCTGTTTCTGGTCACTGATACTCTCATCAGGCTTATACAATTCTTCCAGTGTCTGATAATCGGCTTCAAGATTCATAATAATATCATCATCCGATCCGACTTTAGAAACAAATTGTCTGAGCTTATCAGGCAATGCAGCTGCGATCTCAGCAAAGTCATCACCTGTCATCGGCTGCGAATTCTCAGAGTTTGCTCTAACCTCAACACATCCAGTGAACACCGGATAATCTTCTTCGATATTACTGATACGTGCATGACACATCGATAAGAGACTTTCTTCAACCAATCCGGCGGTTGCGAGTGCTCTTTCAACAGTAACTCTTCTATAGAATTTTCCGAATTTCATGCAATCAAAAATACGCCGGGATAGAAACGTATCACGAATACTTGTATAACTGAACCACACAAGATCCCCGTTCACATAACCAAAAGCAACAAGCATGCCGTTATGCGCAAAGTACAGATCCATTGTTCTGTATTCAACAGATGTTTCAACAAGCTTCACAGCTTCATCTTCCGGAATATTATTTGCAAGATTAAGCATTGCTTCCATTGTTTATCTGATCACTCTTCCTTTACTGTCATATCTTAACTGTCTGAATCATCCGATTCATCTTCAATGTTCTCAATAGGTATACCGCTTTTTAAACAATACTCAACATACTGATCATGTGTATAGTATTTATCATTGGTCGGAGTCCTGTATCCTTTGAAAATGCCATTCTGATCCCAGCGTGTCAAAGTACGGGTGCTTACGCCTATTTTCCTTGCGAACTCTTTAGGTTTATAGATCTTCAAAGCTGTCAGCATCCTTTCAAAAAACAAAATATAAATCGTCAGAGCTTTATATTCTCTCTAATTATTATATCATACTTTTACATAGTTTGTCAAGCATTTCGGATAAAATTCTGTGAATTTTCTTGCCGTTTGTGAAACAAACGGCGGAATATGTTATGAAAGGATTGACAATGTGATATTATTGTCGAAACTTAAATAAGCCAAGCCGAAGACTCATTATATAGTCTATTTAATAAACAACACACATTGATATGCGCATATCAATGTGTGTTGTTTATTAAATAGACTATATAATGAGTCTTCGGCTTGGCTTATTTAAGT
>JAILFE010000159.1 GCA_024697725.1 Oscillospiraceae bacterium | reverse complement strand
ATCATGCAGTGCATATAGCTATTATTTTTGTCTATAAGTTAGCAATTGCTATCTTATATCTTTACATTTTAACATAGTGATTCTCGGTTACTTTATCAAAGGAAAGAGGTTGTTTCATGAAAATTATTGTTTACGGCTGCGGCGTGATCGGCTCCTATCTCGTTCATGTATTATGCAAAGCGGAAAATGATGTGACAGTTGTTTCAAAGGGGAAGTGGGGCGATATCCTGGCAAATGACGGTCTGCATATCCATCATCAGTTACAGCACAAAGATACCGTTGATCACCCACATATTGCAAAAGAACTTCCTGATGAGCGATTTGATGCTGTATTTTCTGTAATGCAGGGCTGTCAGCAGAGAAATGTCCTTGCGGAGCTTGCAAAAGCAAACGCACCGATCGTGATTCTGGTGGGCAACAATCCGGAGGCTGCGGATATGGAGCGTGAACTGCTGTCTCTTACGGAATTCCCGAAAACCGTGCTGTTTGGATTTCAGGGAACGGCAGGTGTACGTTCGGAACGGAGTGTGAACTGTCTGCACGTCGGAACCGGCTCGATGACAGTCGGCGGGCTGCACCGTGCGCTCACTGCAGATGAAAAGAATATGCTGACAGACATATTTTCAGGCAGCGGCTACAAGCTGAATCTTGAAGATGATATGGAGGGCTGGCTGTATTGTCATGCGGCTTTCATTCTGCCGATCGTATATGAAAGCTATCGGTATAATTGCGATCTGCGGAATGCGCCTGCGCAGGATATTGACAGGATGCTGCGAGCTGTAAAGGAAGCCTATGGTCTGATCACGGCATCGGGAATACCGATCCGTCCCAAAGGAGACGAGGATTATTTCAAAAGCAAGCCGAAAATAGCAGCCATGCGTGCTGTGATGTTTGCAATAGCAAAAACAAAGCTTGGCGAGCTCTGTGCGACAGGTCACTGCAGGAATGCCGTCACGGAAATGGAATGGCTCGACACGGCATTTGAAAGGCTGCGGGCATCATATACCGAATACACGATGCCGGAGTGGGATGCTATGCGCCGTGCGATGCCCTCATGGGAGCAGGTACATCAGATCTATGATAATGCAGCAAAAAAACATGAACCACCGGGATCCGATACCGTAAAAAAGATCATAGCCGCACTGGCTGTTACAGGCGGAGCTGCATTTATCCTGCATCAGATCATAAAGCGTAAGAAAGGTTGAGCAATTGACAAGTCCGGCGGAGATGACACTGCGTATTTCCGGACTTGCCTATAAGGTTGAATATGCTTATTACTTCGGCAATTTTAAATTTGAGCATTTCCGCAATCAACCGTTGTTTCTGCGTGAAAGTCATTATTGTAAAGCCAATATTTTAATTGCCGAAGTAATAATGATCATCAAAATCTGCTGTGTAGTTAGCTTTAACTAATTATACCGAATAAAAACAAATCGGAGGAGAATATTATGGCAAAAAAAGAAATAACTGTTTCAACCGAAAGCAGGGATAAAAAGTTGCGCACCAAAGACCTGATATTTGCGGGAGCATTCGGAGCGATATATATCGTTCTGATGCTTATCGTGGTAATGGCTTTTGGCATGGTTCCTGTTCTGTACATCTTAACACCGCTGCCGGTCGGCATATTGTGTGCGACTGTATATGAACTTTGTGTGCTGAAGGTACATAAATTCGGTGCTGCACTTATACTCGGAGTGCTTTTTGCTGTTACGGCATCTTCGGGATATCTTCCGGGATTTGTACTTGCGATCGCTGCTGCACTGCTTGCGGAACTAGTGATAATGGCAGGAAAATACAAATCGAAGAAAATGTTCCTTCTTTCATATATCGTATTCAATCTGAATATGGTATGCCCGTTTACAAATCTGTATTTCAACAGAGCGAGCTTCATGTCAATGGCTACAGAGTATTACGGAGAGGATTATGCAAACGGCGTTGCTGCCCTTGCTGTAAGCTGGCTCCCGTTTGCTCAGATAGGTCTTGCTATGGCGGGCGCGGCTATCGGCGTTCTTATATCATCTGCGCTTATCAGGAAGCATTTTGAAAAAGCAGGTATTATGTAACAGATCCGGAGCGTAACTATGGAGTTGACATTTTACGGAGAAGATAACAAGGGGATACTGAAGTTTGATCCCCGCACCAAATTTCTGTTATTTATAGCAAGCGGTCTGATGAGCCTGAGCAGTTACAGTGATTCGGGCGCTGCGGTTTATACTGTGGTGCTCCTTGCAGTATATGCGCTGTGCGGCAAACCGCTTTCAGCGCTGAAATCAGCCCTCATTTTCGGCGCGGTAATGTATCTGCGTGCTGTGCTGCAAAATTCTCAGGGAGCGCCGCCTATGATAGTGCTGCTTGTGACTGCGCTCACGACCGTGTTCATGTTCGGGTTCCCGTCGGTCCTGAGCATTGTCATTCTTGTAAGGACAACAAGGATTAGTCATTTCCTTTCGGCGTTTCAGGCAATGCATCTGCCGATAAGGATGATCGTACCGTTCGCAGTGTTTTTCAGATTTCTGCCGACTGTTGCAGAAGAATGGAACGGCGTACGCAAAGCGATGGCATTCAGAGGTATGACCCTCAGTCCTGCAGAAGTGATACGGCATCCTCTGAGAACTGTTGAGTATGTTCTTATACCCATGCTGTTTTCCTCGATGGCCGTTATGGAAGAACTTGCGGCTGCCTCAATGGCAAGAGGCATGGATGCGGATACAAAGAGAAGCTCGTATGAGGAAGTCAGGCTCAAAGCAGCGGACTATGTGCTGATCGTCCTCGTATTTGGAATGACAGTATTTGCCTTCATTATGGGATATTCGGTCAAAGGAGGTATGAACGTATGATACGCTTTGACAGTGTAAGCTTTCACTATGGCGGTGAAAGAGGTACCGGTGAGGGCGTGGACAACATAGATCTTACTATAAAAGACGGCGAGGCAGTAGTACTGTGCGGCGCTTCGGGCTGCGGAAAGACTACCCTGACAAGACTTCTGAACGGTCTTGCACCGCATTTTTACGAAGGGGAACTCGAAGGCAGCGTGTGGATAAATGATCTTTGCGTTTCATCTGCGGAGCTTTCGGAAACAAGCAGATATGTCGGCAGTGTTTTTCAGAATCCGAAAAGTCAGTTTTTCAATATCGATACTACCGGAGAACTGGTTTTCGGCTGTGAGAATCAAGGTTTGTCCCGTGAGAAAATAAAGGAAAGACTTGTGCGCACAGAGAAAGATATGAAGCTCACAAATCTTATGGGACGTAACATATTTGAACTGTCAGGAGGTGAAAAGCAGCAGATCGCCTGCGGAAGCGTCTATACGGCGGATCCTGTCGTTTTTGTTCTCGATGAGCCGTCGTCGAACCTTGACAGAAAAGCGATCAACAGACTTCATGATATGCTGAAAAAGATAAAAGCCGACGGCAAAACTATAATTTTTTCCGAGCACAGACTGTATTACCTTATGGATATAGCAGACAGGTTCGTATATCTTGATGACGGTATGATCGCAGACATCTTTTCTCCTGCGGAACTGTCGGGTATGAGTGATGATGAGCTTGCCGGAAAAGGGCTCAGATGCACAGATATAACTAGGCTGAAAAAGAGCAGCGGCAAAGCTGTTTCCGCAAACAGCACTGTTCCTGCTGTTGAGACTGTAGATCTTAGCTGCACAAAAGGCGGCGAACAGATACTTGATATAGAAAGGCTGAGACTTCCGGCTAACGGCATAATTGCAGTGATAGGTGATAACGGCAGCGGCAAGTCAACTCTCACAGAAGCACTTTGCGGAGTTAGCGCTGCTGACGGCAATATAGCTCTGAACGGCGTTTATCTGAATGAAAAAGAACGGGCTGCAAAAAGCTTTATGGTCATGCAGGACGTAAACCGTCAGCTTTTTTCGGAAAGCGTTATCGAGGAAGTGGTGCTCAATTCTTCGGCTGACAGAACAAAAGCTGAGAATATACTTGACAAACTGGGACTGAAGAACGTTATGAAGCGTCATCCGTCATCGCTCTCGGGCGGACAGAAGCAGCGGGTCGCAATAGCGTCAGCGCTGTGCGCCGGTAAAGAGATCATATTCTATGACGAACCCACATCAGGGCTTGACAGGGGAGGGATGGAGCGTTTTGGAGAGTTGCTTGGCGATATGAGCGAGGATATGACTTCGGTGATAATAACTCATGATCCTGAATTGATACTGAAATGCTGCACTCATGTCCTTCATATAGAGAACGGACGGGTGCTGGGCTTTTACCCGCTCGATGATGAGGGCGTACAGCGTGTCAAGTGGTATTTTCTCTCGGACAGCGAAGAGAACACCTCAAAGCGAAGGAAAAAGCAGGGAACGATCGGAAGGATACTCGGATATGCAGGTGATAAAAAGAAGTATGTATTCTGTGCAATGGCACTTATGATCGCAGGAGCTTTCTGCAGTGCTGTTCCTTATCTCGGCATATACAGTCTGCTCGGCAAGCTGTTCGGCGGTGAAAACATCACCCTCGCAGGCTCTGTCAGTGAAATAGGTATCGTTCTTATTTCAGGGATACTGTACGCTCTGACATATACCTCGGGATTGCAGCTGAGCCATCGCGCAGCTTATCATACTCTTGAAAACATAAGGATCAGCTTACAGGAAAAGCTTGATATGCAGCCGATAGGAAATATACATGATATGGGTATAGGAGCTGTAAAAAAACTGTTCAATGAAGATGTAGAATCAGTCGAAGTCATGCTTGCACACGTTATCCCGGAGGGCGCTTCAAATATATTTGTGGGACTTGTGATACTGCTGATATATATCGGAGTTGACTGGCAGATGGCATTGTTCTCTGTTGTGATACTTCTGTTCGGCTTCGGAGCTTCACGGCAGATGTACGATGTGGGAATGGACAGGATGGGAACATATTTTGCGTCTTCTAAACGGCTCAATAATTCGATAATAGAATATGTTGCCGGTATGGAGGCCGTAAGGATATTCAACCGCAGTGCCGAATCCGGAGAAAGGTTTGAGGGAGCAGTATATAATTATCGTGATTTCGGGCTTGCATGGTACAAGGTATGCTGGCCGTGGATGTCGTTATACGGCAGTCTGTTTGCGAATATCACGCTGTATTCCATGCCGCTGGGTGCTCTGCTTGTCATACTGGGGCATATCACCCTGAGCAGATATATCCTCGCACTTTGTCTGAGCTTTGCTCTCGGACCGCTGCTTGTTCATGCTCTTGCTCTGATAGGTACTCTGCCCAGAGTGAACTACAAGATACAGTCTCTTGAAAAAGCGCTTGACACTCATCCGCTGAAATGCGGAAGCGATACGTTCACGGGCAAAGACCATACGATAAGATTTGATAATGTCAGATTTGCGTACAGGGGTGACGAGGTGCTGAAGGGTGTTTCATTTACCGCAAAAGAGGGAGAGATGACCGCACTTGTGGGAGAATCGGGAAGCGGCAAGAGTACGATTGCAAGACTTATAGCACATTACTATGACACGAATACGGGTACGATCAGCATAGGCGGACAGAACATAGACAGTATGCCTCTCGGGTGTCTCGGAAATGAAGTTTCCTATGTCTCGCAGGAGCTCTTTCTTTTTAATAAGAGCATAATGGATAATATCCGTGTCGGAAGACCAGGTGCAAGCGATGATGAGGTAAAGGCAGCTGCGAAAAAAGCCGGCTGTGATGATTTTATAAACGAACTTGAAAACGGCTATGATACTGTGGCGGGAGCATCGGGAAACAAGCTGTCGGGCGGGCAGAAGCAAAGGATAGCCTTTGCGAGGGTCCTGCTGAAAGACGCCCCGATCGTAGTTCTCGATGAAGCAACTGCATTCATAGACCCTGACAATGAAAAGAAGATGAATGATGCCATAGAAGAGATCACACGGAACAAGACCGTGATCGTTATAGCACATAAAATGAGCTCAATAGCAAAGGCGGACAAGATCATAGTCATGGATAACGGCAGGATAGCAGCTCAGGGTACTCATGACATACTGTACAGGGAATGCAGTGAATACCGGAAGCTGTGGAATGCCGACAAAATAAGCAGCTGCTGGTCTCTGAAAGGAAGTGAGAAGAATGCTTCGTATGGTGCATAGGATACTGAAGTTCTGTGACAGAAAAAATGCCCTGCGCATCCGTATCGCATACATATTCTCATTCCTCAAATCATTCACTCAGAATGCACCGATAATGGCAGCGGTATTTCTTATTCGCAGTCTTATAGAAAAAAGTGCATCAGTATTGACCTGCTGTCTTATGGCGGGCATATTGCTGCTGTTTATGGCGCTCAGCGCTTTGTTTCAGAATATTTCCGACCGACTGCAATCTTCTGCAGGCTATAAGGTATTCGCAGATAAGCGTATCGGGTTTGCTGCGCATCTGCGCAGGCTGCCTATGGGATATTTCACAGCAGGCAATATCGGAAGGATAAGCTCGATACTTTCTGAGGATATGGTATTTGTCGAAGAAAACAGCATGAGCATCATTGCGGAGGTCATAAGCGGTTTTTTCTCGCAGATCGTTGTAACTGTATTTCTGTTTGTCCTCGATCCGCTGCTCGGTGCAGCGGCAGCTGCCGTGGCGTGTATCGTACTCATAATAAGCATACCGATGAATAAAAGCTCGCTTCATAATTCAAAGGAACGTCAGCAGTCGGTAGAATCACTCAGCGGTGCAGTCATCGAATATGCAGAAGGTATGGCAGTATCAAAGAGCTTCGGTATAACAGGGGAAAGCTCCGCAAGGCTGAGAGAGAGCTTTGCCGAAAGCCGTGAAGCCAACCTGAGATTTGAAAGAGATTATACCCCATGGGAAAGAGGACTGGAAATACTGTACGCTTCCGGTACAGCAGCCGTACTTATCATCGCTGTATATCTTATGCAGAATGGCAGGATAGATAGTGTGAGCTTCGTCGGGGTTCTGCTCTTTCTTATGAATATCTTTACTCCGTTCAGGCATATGTTCGGACTTTGCACGCGGCTT
>JAILFE010000102.1 GCA_024697725.1 Oscillospiraceae bacterium | reverse complement strand
AGAAGCTGTAACGGATATACCTATAATACCTGCTCATCCCTGCCGAAAAGATACGCGGCAAAGCATACAGCAGCGGTAATGACCGTGCGCAGCACTATTACTATAGTATCACTGAAGCTGAATACACCCCCGACTGCATTGGAAACAGCATGGAGCACCACGGCAGCCGCAAGCATACGCCACATCCTCTCCTTGCGTATGCCGCAGTATAAAAGCACGGAAAGCGCCGTGCAGAAGGCGATCCCTTCAACAGAAGCCCAGAGATTGAACCAGAATATCAGGGGATGGATACTGTCCGAGCCGACAAGCGCAAAGCAGGAAAAAGCAGCTCCGACATCCTCAAAAGCGCAGTGACCGATGCCGCAGCTCACGGCAAAGCCCTTCCTGTCATAGTGCTCCGACAGGTAATAAAGCACAGCGAGCTTTATCCCCTCCTCGAATATGCCGTAAAGCACCCCCTGCTTTATATAGAACAAAGTGGGATCGGAGGTATCAAAGCCGGAGCGTATGATACCCGCCAGGATAAATACGGGATAGCACACCCCGAACGATATGAACGCGGGGAATACCGGCACATTCTTCCAACGTTTGAGAAATATCAGCAGGACTGCGGGAAAAAGCAGCCGTATCAGCCCTGCCGCGATACAGTCAAACGCCGAGCCGACCGCTGCGGCTGCACCGGAGTTTCCGAAAAAAGCAATAAGATATGACATATCCTTCCTATCTGCCGTCATGACCGCCCGGATAAACAGAAAAGCCACAGCACATCCGATGATATCCGGAAATACTGTGGCTCTGATCATCTGTACCGGTGCGGTATCATGCGGCTTTTCAGCCAAGGCTCACTTGGTGTTGTTCTCGATATACTTAACGATATCAGCAACTGTCTTGATGCCTTCAACGTCCTCATCGGGGATCTCGATATCGAATTCTTCCTCGATGGACATTACAAGATCGACAACATCAAGCGAATCTGCGCCGAGATCATCCTGAATGCTTGCGCTCTCAACGACTTTATCCTCGTCAACATCAAGCTGCTCGATAATGATTTCCTTTACCTTGTCAAATACCATTGGTCTTTTCCTCCATTCAATTATTTAAACACAACATAGTTCTATGCCGTATCGCTTACAGCGAAGGACAACTCTCCGCCGGGTATACGGGACAAATTATCAAATTATATCTCCGTATCGGTCGGGCAGCATTCAAACTCTCCGACTTTTCTAAACTTAGTATAACGCCCGTTCAGCAAAACGTCAATATCTATTCTGCATTTTTCTTTCAGCGTTTTTACCAAAAATTCATAAATATTTTCGGCTGTTTGCTCGGGATCGTTCTGCGCACCGCCCTCGGGCTCCTCGATTATCGTCTCACAGACGCCGAGCTCCACAAGATCCTCGGCGGTGATATGCATTATCGAGCACGCTTCCTTCTCGCGTGAAGCGTCCTTCCAGAGTATCGACGCGAACCCGCGCGGGGATATTACCGAATACAGCGAATTCGAGAGCATCGCCAGCTCATCGCATACTCCCAGTGCGAGCGCACCGCCGCTGCCGCCCTCTCCGAGAACGACCGATATCACAGGTGTGCGAAGCATCATGAATTCCGCCAGATTGCGGGCGATCGCCTCGCCCTGTCCGCGCTTTTCCGCGTCAACTCCGCAGTATGCACCCGGAGTATCTATAAAGCATATCACAGGGCGGTGGAATTTTTCCGCCTGATGCGCGAGTCTGAGCGCCTTTCTGTAGCCCTCGGGATGAGGCATTGCAAAATTACAGTCCTTGTTCTCGGTGATATTATGCCCCTTGACCTCGGCTATAACCGTGACGGGCATACCGTTCAGACGCGCTATGCCGCCCTTTATCGCCTTATCGTCGCCGTAGAGCCTGTCGCCGTGCAGCTCGGTGAAGCTGTCGAATATCAGCGGTATATAATCATCTATCGTGGGACGCAGCTTGTTGTGGACGATCTCCAGCTTTTCCCACGGAGTAAGTATATTCTCAGCCATTTGACGACGCCTCCCCCGTATTCCCGGTATGCAGCGCTATAAGATCGGAGAGCACCCTGCGCATACTCTTCCTTTCAACGACCATATCCACAAAGCCGTGTTCGAGCAGAAATTCCGCCGACTGGAAATCCTCCGGCAGCCT
>JAILFE010000092.1 GCA_024697725.1 Oscillospiraceae bacterium | reverse complement strand
ATCGTACTCGCTGTCATTGCGGTTTGCATTGTTGTCTGGTTTGGCTCTGTACTTGAAATTACAAGTGCGGGCAGTACCGCAGCACCGATAATAAAGCTGTACAACGCTTTTTCAGAGCTGAATAAGTATTCCGGATTCGAGAATTTCATCAATGCGGTCATTATGATACGTACAGGTACAGGAACGACCCGAAAGGCGTTTATTCTTTCAATGATAGCCTCTGCGCTTGGTCTGATGTATTTCAAAAACGGTAACGGCAAGCGTTATCATAAGAAAGGCATAGAACACGGCAGCGCAAAGTGGGGAAGTCAGAGGGAGAAGAACATTATCGCTGATACTACAAAAACAGGTTTTTACAATAATGTGATTGCGGCATCAGATGTGTTTCTTGTTCTTGACCGTAAGCAGCGTGAGATCAACGAACACGGTGAAAAGAAGAAAAAGGAAAAGAAGAAATCTGCTGAAAAGGGGAAGAAAAATGATGCGGATAATACCGAATTATCGGTTGCACAGGTAAGAAATCGTAAAAACAGCAGTGGAAAAATAAAGCCTATGCTGAATCTGAATATGCTTATTTTAGGCGGTTCGGGAACTGGTAAATCAAGGTATTTCGTGAAACCCAATCTTCTCCAGTGCAATACTTCTTATGTTGTCACAGACCCCTCCGGAGAGCTTTTGCAGTCATGCGGAAAAATGCTTGAACGAATGGGGTACAAGATAAAAGTATTCAATATCAACGATATGAAACATTCCTCAAATTATAATCCGTTTCATTATCTCAAAGGTCACGACGGAAAGATAAACAACAATAACGTTATTAAGATGATAAACGTATTTATGATGAATACGAAAGGTGAGGGGCAATCAGGCGATCCTTTTTGGGATGACGCTACAAGGCTTTTGCTGTCTGCAATTTGTTTCCTGTTGGTTGAGACAGCCGATGAAGATGAGCAGAATTTCTCAAAGGTACTTGATCTTATACATAAAGCAAAAGTTGTGGAGGATAAGCCCGATGTGAAGTCCGAGCTGGACTTTATTTTTGAGGAACATAAACAGAATGACCCGAAGGCGCTTTCTTGCCAATATTATGACGAGTTCAAGCAAGCCGCGGGAAAAACAATGCAGTCGATACTTATATCTACGACAACGAAATTGCAGCATTTCAAACTGGAAGATATGCGTAATCTTACATTCACGGATAACATTCATCTTGAAACGCTTGGTGATGAAAAGCAGGCGCTTTTCATAATTATCCCGTCATCGGATACTACTTTCAATTTCTTGGCGGCGATGATGTATACACAACTTTTCGATATACTCTATGATCGTGCAATAAACTATTATCATGGGAGACTGCCTGTTCATGTGAGGTTTATACTCGATGAATTTGCGAACTGCGGAAAGATTCCGGAGTTTGAAAAGATACTTGCAACTTGCCGTAAATTCGAGATATCTGCTCAGATAATCCTGCAAAATCTTTCGCAGCTAAAGCGGCTGTATGAGAAATCATGGGAAGAGCTTCCCGGAAACACTGATACGGTGATTTATCTCGGAGGGAAAGACCAATCTACAAACGAGTATATTTCAAAGGAATTAGGCAAGGAAACTATTGATACACTTTCTATAAACAAAACCAAATCGAAACAGGGGAGCACATCATATAATGACGGTATTCTCGGAAGAGAATTAGCGACTATTGACGAGCTGGGAACTATGGATAACAACGATTGTATCGTTATGGTTCGCGGTCTGCATCCGTTTTTTACTCACAAGTTTGACATCGTGAATCATCCGAGATATTCGATGCTGGACGAGGCAGACAGGGAAAACAACACGTATTATCTTGAAGAAAGCCTCGATACATTAAAGGAAACCGAATATGTTTCTTTTGAGGATTTCTTCGATGATGATAAAAATGCCGATGCTGAAAATATCGTTGAGATAGTTTTCGTCAGCGGCACACAAAAAATGTCAAGGGAAGAAATGGCCATTTCGGATAAACTGAAAGACTTGACGGAAATTTATGCAGCGTAAGGGGGAATGCTATGCTTGATGAAAAAACCATAGAGCTTCTGAATAAGCTCCTTGCGAAAGGTATGGATATCGAGATTCAGAACAGAGAAAAGGGTCTTGCGATACTTTCGGAAACAAAGGAGTATATCTGTACAGTAAAAAAGAGCGCGTAATTACAGCGCAAAAATAATGCGGTTGGCTCAGCAGTGAAATAATATTTTGTTCCGGTGTGGGACAGTGGAGTGCATATTACTTCGGCAAGCCGAAGTAATTGAGAATCCGGCGGCATTATGACAATTTAATGATCAGCGCCTAAAGAGTGGTGCGGTGTTTTCGGCTAAAGAGTGCCTCGGATCGGATTCCGTCGGTACTCTTATT
>JAILFE010000064.1 GCA_024697725.1 Oscillospiraceae bacterium | reverse complement strand
ATGATAGCCGAAACAGCACGTTCTTCCTACATTCCACTCGTGAAGCACAATGATGATTCTCTGGAGTATTATGAGGGCGAGATCATTGACATTAGTTATGATGATTATATCGAGCAGATGCTTGGGTGATTTTCTCTTGCCGCACTTTTGCAGATTTGTTCGTTATAAGAGTCAAGTGACTATTATAAGAGGAGTATCAGAATAATGATTAATGACTAGCGTGGATTTGTGCTGACACGGGACTTGTACAAGCAGTTCAAATCCTTCGACCGTGAGAAGATGCAGGCGGTATTGATTAAAGTGTATCTTGAGGGCGTTAACAGCGCTGAGACATCGAATATTGACCTCGATGAAGTTCGGACGGTTATCGGTTCTGTCAAAGGTATAGGTGAGAAGAGGCTTGATGAGATCATGGCGGCGATAGGGGAGTATATGGATAATAAAGATCAGAAAGAGAATGAATAGAATCAGCCGCATTCCCCACAGAGGAAATGCAGCTGTCCTGTTACATCTCGCAGTTGCTCATATTCTCAATCCTCACAAATACAGTTAGAGTATTATTTCTTTCTCTCCGGAAATATTCACCAACATGATACTATCGTTACAGCAATAAATGCCGCAATAGGACAGAACCCGCCGAACATTGCAGCTCCGGTATAGGTAACGAGACTGATGATGCTTCGCAAGCCTAATCTGAATTCCTGCTTTTTGCCGTTTTCACAGCTGATAAGAAAGCATATCAGATGAAATGTAATGCAGGCAAGGGACATATCCGCAAAATATATGGCAAGCGGTGCCCATGATGTGGGATATGTTCCTACCCATGCCGTTCCGAAAGGAATGAATGACATTACAAAGAGCCATGCTATATTGCACCATAATATCTTAACATTTATCTTTTCTGCCTGATGAAAGATCAGATGATGATTTACCCAGTATATTGCAACGAATATAAAACTTAGCAGATATGCAAGCAATGTCGCCGCCCGAGCCTGCGAAGTTGAAAAACTAACCGCCTGATAAAAAAAGCCCTCAGAAACGCTTACAGAGCATTTCCGAGGGCTTGCTGTAAATATATCTATTTTGAATCCTGCTGAAACTGCCTTGGCGATTTCCCGATATACTTCCTGAACACCTCTGCAAAATAGCTTGAATTGCCAAAACCGCACCGCACAGCGATCTCGGTGACATTCATATCCGAGCTTTTGAGCAGATCAATACTCTTTGAGATACGATACTCGTTCAGGTAATCGACCGGAGTTTTGCCGACAAATTCCTTGAACAGCTCAAAGCACTTGCTCCTGCAAACCTGTCCCGAAGCTGAAATCTCCTCAAGCGACAGCTTTTCGGTATAGTGACCTTGAATGAAGCCGATCATCGCATGAAGCTCACTCAGCCTGCGGTTGTTTTCCGGTAGTTCTCTGAAAGTTCCCGTACAGCGTTCAAACAAGCTGCTTGCCGTTTCATAGCAGAGCGTGACCGCCGAAAGCTCATATCCGTCTTTCTGCTGTTCGCATACGGAATTCAGCCTTGTCAGCTTGTCTATGACTGTTTTATCCTTAATATCAGAGCTTCGGAAAATGATATATGACGGAGAACTGTTCCCGATCAGCTTTGAGATAACGCTGTCGGGGACGGACGAGAGCAATTCAAGTCCGAACAGAACACAAAGAAACTCACAGGTTTCTTTCTTCTCCCAAAAGCCGTAATGAAGCTGCGCTGAATTGACAAAAATCATATCTCCCTCGTTCAGCTCGACAATCTCTCCGTTTACGGAATACTTCATATGTCCTTTGGTCACATAGGAAAATTCAAAATCGTTGTGCCAGTGGTTTGGGACAGAAAGTGTGGGATAATCCTCCTGCACCGACATCACCGAACGTATCGGCAGACTGCCTGCCGTATAATTGACCGACTCGGAATTATCCTCATGAAACCTCAGCGGAAACCCTCTGTTCATCGTACTGTCCCTCCTTTGTGATGTTCTTCACCCATTTGTATTTCATGTAGTGCCTGTACACGGCAGGTATCTTGACAAATTCATCGAGCGTCAGGATAAACGCAACGGCAAGCACAGGCAGCTTCAGCACGAACGCGCCGATCATTCCCATAGGCACGACCACGCACCATAATGTGATAAGATCACACCACATACCGAATTTTGTGTCTCCGCCCGACGGGAATATGCCCGATATGATCGTCGAATTAAGCGAGTTGCCGATGATGTAATACGCTGCCATGAACATCATGAATTTCAGATAATACTGCGCCTGCGGTTCAAGATGAATGATGTGCAGGATAAGCGGACTGAGAGCAAGTATCACCACTCCCGAAGCCGCGCCTATCAGAATAGAGAACCGCACAAAGCTACCGCCTGCCTTTTTTGCTTCTTCAAGCTCATTCCGTCCGAGCATACCGCCGATAATAATACCTACACCGGAAGCGATACCCCAACACAGGCTTGCAATCATACTGCGGACGATGCTTGCTATCGAATTGGCGGCAACGGCATCCGAGCCGAGGTGTCCCATAATGACCGAGTACATCGTCACACCGCCGCCCCAACCGAGCTGATTGATAAGCAGCGGAACGGTATATTTCCAGTAGTCCCTGTGAAGCTCTTTATTGTCGGAATGAAGCATAAGCCCGATATTAAGTATCGGACAGCGTTTCCTTATAACAGCGATAATGACCATTACCGTTTCAAACACCCTCGCAAGCACAGTCGCAAGTGCCGCACCTTCTATGCCCATTTTCGGGAAGAAAGCGATTCCGAATATCAGCAGTGCGTTCAGTATGATATTCAGCACCACCGACAGCGAACCTATCAGTGAACTGAGCTTTGCCCTGTCGCAGACCTTCATCATACCGAAGTACGCTTGTGTGAAGCCAGTTAGCAGATAGGACAGCGACACTGTACGCAGATACGCTCCGCCTGCGGTTATCAGGTTATTGTCAGCCGTAAAAAAGTGCATGATCTGTTTGGGGAATATCGCCGTGCCGAGCGTGAAAACAAGCCCTACAAGCAAGGAATACCGCATAGTGATCGCAAGCACTTCTCCTGCGGTTTCCTTATCTCCCTTGCCCCAATACTGCGCCGCAAGCACCGTCAGACCGAACACGAAAGCTCCATAGAACAAGCTGAATACGAACGCTATCTGCCCCGCAAGCGAAGAAGCGGAAAGTGAATCCTGATCGAGAAAGCCGAGCATGAACGCATCGCTTGCTGTTACGAGCGAAGCCATCAAATATTGAAACGCTATCGGGGCAACGATGTGAGACAGCTTTTTGTAGATTGCCTTATCGTAAGCCATATTTCTCCTTTATCTCATCGGGTATCTTCCTGTCTCTCCAATAAAACTCTCTGTCATGTTCGCCAATTTCACGCTGAACCTTGCAGGGACTTCCAAACGCAAGCACATTTGCAGGAATATCCTTTGTAACTACCGAGCCTGCACCGATGACGGCATTGTCACCGATAGTCACGCCGGGCATTATAAGAACGCCTGCGCCTATCCAACAATTCCTGCCGATGTGAACGGACATATTGTACTGATACAGTTTCTCACGAAGCTCTGGATAGATCGGGTGTCCTGCGGTTGCAACGGTAACGTGTGGCCCGAACATCGTGTAGTCACCGACATAGATATGCGTATCGTCCACGAGAGTAAGTCCAAAATTCGCATAAACATAATTGCCGAAATGGCAGTGACCTCCGCCGAAATTGGAATGGAAAGGCGGTTCAAGATAACAGCTTTCACCGATTTCTGCAAACATTTCTTTCAGTAAAGCCTGACGTTTCTCACCCTCTGAAGGACGGGTGTTATTGAAGTCATAAAGACGGTCAAGGCATTTGGTTTGCCACTCCATGATTTCCTTGTCATCAGGTAAATAAAGCTCTCCGATGTGCATTTTATCTTTTTCAGTCATGATGAATTACCTCCAAATCGTATTTTTATTATTATAATACATTATGGGGATTATTTCAACAGGGATAGTATTATTTTTTATAACAATAGTCTGAAAACTTGCCGCTCATAGCAAAAAGCACTCCCTGAGATTCACTAAGAGAGTGCTTTGTGGGTAGTGTGTATCGTTAGGGTAAGTGCAGATTGTGGTATGCTCCACAATTCCGAATATGACTTGTGCGGAACGGAAACAGAGTGCGCCAATAGACTATGGTCATTTGTCAAGTTCCTCAATAAACTCTTTCATATCTTTGCTTATGCGCTCATACTCAAAGTCGTGAACATAATGTCCGCAGTCCAGTTTGATTAGCTGTCCGTTCTCTGATGCGTCCACCATTGCCTGCATACCGCCGACCCAGAGTTCGTCATTTGTATTGTCATTAGAACAGTACATAATCATCGGAACAGTCGGCAGGGGCATTGCGTTGAGTTCCTCGACCAGTGCCTTTTCCTGATCGTTGTCCCCCTCTCTCAATGTGGTATCATTCAGGCTCTTTTTGCAGTACAGCTCTGTAAATATCTGATTTTCCTCATCGGTGAGAGTACCCGACAGATCTTCATCAAACATCCGCACAACCCCAGTATATTGGAAGAATCTGAATATCGGCAGGATCGTCTTCATGCTGTCATGATCGGAATTGAGTGTACTTTCGTCTTTACAATTAGGCGTACACATATCCAGACCAACTATTGCTTCTACCTCATCAGGGTATTTCTGTGCCCATAGGGTAGCCTCATAGCCCGAAAATGAGTGCGGACACAGCACATAAGGTGCTTTGAACCCTGCTTTTTCAAGTGCTTCTCTGTCCTGACGGAGAATGGTGTCCATATCCCGCTTATCGTCGATCTCATCGCTG
>JAILFE010000053.1 GCA_024697725.1 Oscillospiraceae bacterium | reverse complement strand
CCGAAACAGGCAGCTCTTTCTGATAACAGATAAGTTCAAGGGTATGCACGATACTCTCTGCTTTCCGTGCCGTGCCTGTTTTGACATGATCTTTTATTATGTTGCACACATAGCTTGTCAGCTGCTGCTCATCCACTGCGCCGTTCACGCTGTAGAAAGCATCATCAACATATCGGAGCTGCCACTTTTTGAGAAGCATATCACAGAACTTCGGCTCATCTATCTGCCCCTTCTTAAGAAGCCATGTGGGCATCTCCTGCATGGTATTCTTGTAATCGCTGCTCAATTCTGCTCACCTCCTCCCTCAGGTCACGCTTTTCATCATCCGTGCCATAGGTCAGTATGTCAAGAAGATAATCAACATGATCTTTATTGTTCAGGCTTTCGAGGAAAAGCGGATCCGGCGGCATATCTGGACTTTTCGGAGCATATGCCTTCTCCCAATCCTCCAATAGCCTGTGATACTCGTTTACTGTACGGAACGCCGCGGCATCCCACTCTCTGAACTGTTTCCGTTCAAGCTGCTGCTGTCGGATACGCTTTATTTTATCGCGATCCGGCGGCTGACCTGTGTCAAGGCCCAGCCCGAAATCTGCATTGATACGCTTTGCCGCATCAACAGGCTTTTCATTGAAGATAGCCTGTACAAGGTCTATTACATCCCCATGTGCTCCGCAGCCGAAGCAGTAATAATTCTTCGGAAACAGCTTCATAGAAGGGTGCCTGTCTTCATGGAAGATGCAGCGGCACATATCGTGTCTTGTGTCTATGCCGTAGTACTCAGCCGCATCCGGGACACTTACACTGTCCTTTATGGTCATAAAGTCTATCATTGTCTATCACTTCCTTTATCTTGTCCTGTCGTCATCACCAAAGATGTAGTTCAGTCTGTAGCCTTCATTTCTCTTATCGACGCACTTTTCAAAGTCATAACGCAGCCTGAATATTTTGCAGATGTATATAAATCAGCTATTGGACCTATTCTTCACATGATATGTTGTTGAAAGTGAATAAAAACATTTAACAATAAATACACGATTTTCAAAAAAGAACAGGAGGTAATTATGGAGTATAATGATGTTGAAAAAGAATTTCTTGATTTGCTAAACAGATCGGATTTTAAGCATCTATCAAGAAATGACGTAATTACTTATGCTTCTAAGCTAAATGAACTACGACCAGAGGTCGCAGCACAGGTCATAGCTCAATACCCAGAATTTGTAAAACTGATACAATCTTCATTATCCGAATATCGTGCTGTTCTAGAAAAAATCATACAAAGTGATGATGGAAGTGTAGAAAAAGTATATGATACAGCTGATAAGGAATTAGATATTTCCGCAGAAAGCAGAAGACTTTTTTATGAAACAGCTCGTAAAGCTCTTGATCACTGTGAGAAGTGCTTTGATTCGGCATCTTCACCTGAAGAACGTATGCAGATTCGTGATCAGGAAATTGAAATACTGCGAATGATTGATAAAAAAGACAGTGAAATCAGAAATGCTGAGATGGAAGCAGTCAAGATTGTCGATGAAAAAGATTCTGAAAAAAGAGCATTCAACTGGAAAGCTATTGCAGCAGTTAGTACAGTTTTAGTCACTATAATAGGTATTGGTGGTGCTATGCTTGGTGGTAATTTCAATTTAAAACTTCCTAAAAAATAAAGATACCATATATCATTCACTCTCAACTCACCCCACCACACACCCATATTTGGCTATATAACGTCATTTACACACCCAAGCATCTGAAAGCCGGAAAATCATAAGCACATTTTCACACTCCCCTGCTCACTCAACAAAGGAAAAAATAAAGCCCGTAGATGCAAACTTACGCTTTGTTATTAGTTAACGTTTTATAGTGCTTGACATAACCTTGAGAAATGATTATAATAGTGTTATATTATAGATAGCGCTAAACTTTAAAGCTGTTTACAGAATTTGTGATATATCCATTTCATGTGAATCGAGGCGAGAGACATGAATTACACACTCATGCACAAAAATATATGTGTTGCGGATATTGACATAGATGAAGATACAGGCGTGATATCCCGTATCGGTGATACCTATACGAAAGAACATCTTCCGCTCGGTACTGTCCATCCTATGCATCATAGAGAGATCGTTGATAAAGCCGTACTCAACAAATGGTGGACAGGACGGTCTATACCTGCAAGCCGTATAGGTATCAACGATGCACTTGAAACACTCGGAATATATAACACGGAAATGCTGCTTACAAAATGCCTCGGTCTGAGCCTTTCTGATCATTACTGGGTAAGACCTGACGGCAGTGATATGACATGGGAGAGCGTGAATTTTTTTGACAACGATTTTTCGGATGATATAGGCGATGTCTTGTTTGGCTCGTCAAATATGAGTATAGATTTCAACTATTCCTCACCGGATAACACCTCGGACGGTAATCTGCAAAAGCGCTGGAAGATAATCAACGGTAAACGATGCCTTATGAAATCAGGTACCTCACCTTTCAGGCAAGAACCATTCAATGAGGTCATAGCTTCGCTAATTCTTGAAAGGCTCGGTATCGAACATATACCCTATACTCTTACATGGATAGATGATAAGCCCTACAGCGTGTGCGATAATTTCGTAACAAAGACATCGGAACTTATTAGTGCAGCGAGACTTATGCAGATAAGACCTAAAACTAATGACGAAAACGGATATCTTCAATTTGTAAACATCTGCAAAAGTTTGGGTATCGACATTGTTCCAAACCTTGACAGAATGATAGTGTTTGATTATATCATCGCAAATGAAGACAGACACTTCGGCAATTTCGGACTGCTTCGTGATCCCGAAACGCTCGAGTGGATAGGTGCTGCTCCGATATTTGACAACGGAACCTCACTATGGCATGATAAACTGACATTACAGATTCCGACAGCTGAACTGATATGCAAGCCTTTCAAAAAAGCTCATGGCGAACAGCTGAGCCTTGTATCATCCTTTGACTGGCTTGATCTGTCTGTGCTTGACGGTATCGAAGATGATATATTCAATATATTTGATGATGAAAAAGTCCGAGAGTATATTGATACCGACAGAGCAAAAACTATCGCTGCTCAGGTGAGAAAGCGCATCAACAGGCTGTCTGAGATCATTGGAGCTATGTAGAAATACTGACACCCAAAAGGCCCGTAAAAGACAATGCTTCATGATCCATGCAGCATCTGTTTCATACATCTGAAAAGCACCCCACCACACACCCGCATTTGGCTATATACCGCCATTTACACACCTATACACCATAAAAGACAATACTAAGGATATTACAAAATGAACCACCTGAGCGGATCAATACCTTTTCGGGTGGTTCATCAAAAAGCTATCAACAGAAGTATGACCATAAGAGGAGAGTTGTCCTTTGTTTGTCCTTTAAACACTTTAAAAAGGAAGGACAAACATTATAACAGCTTGATAAGCATGATCGCCTCAAGGTGCAGTATCATGCGGTTTCTTGGAGAATCGTCGAGGATGCGAAATGCACGAAGGTCAATTCGATTCCCGTCATCTCCACCATCAGAGAAACCTCTTTTGTCTGCCCGGACAGGAGAGGTTTTTTTCTTGTCCGTAAAGTTCCGGTCAGACGAGGTGATAATAATGGATGATTTTGGTATCAATGAAATGCTTGAAATGCAGAAAGCGCTGCAGGATAAGTATAAAGACAAGTGGGAAACGATATCTCCCGAAGTCGGGAAAAACAAGCTTCTCTGGATGATCGGAGAGATCGGGGAAGTAATAGATATAATCAAGAAGCACGGCGGAGAAGCAGCGTGTAAGGACGAGGAACTGCGTGCCTGCCTTATTGAGGAATTAGCGGATGTCCTCATGTATTACAATGATGTTCTGCTCTGCTATGGGATATCGGCGGAAGAGCTGAAGCGCTCTTACACCGGTAAGTTTGAGAAAAATATGAAGCGCTGGTAAGATCACGGTCTGATAAAGAACAGTGTGCCTTTTCGTACTTTTTCGCATAAAAAGACCCGATCGTTGTGATCGGGTCTTTTTTTGCTGAATAGTATGTCTGAAAACCGCTATGCCGCGCTGTCTGCGTTTTGTGTGATAAAGCTTTTTATATCCGAAACTGCGATCTCCTGCTGTATCTCGTTGGTTATCGAGGGTTTGCCGTCGCCGCGCTGTTCGCCGTAATCGCCGAAATATGCGTGACAGCCGCCGTCTATCTTCGCTTCGGTATACCCCGAGGGAAGATTGACCTTGTTTTTTTCGTATTTGTCCGTTCTGAGTATGCCGTCGTCCGAAGCGCACACCAGTATGACCGGAAGATCGCTTCGGGTGAGATCGGCTGTCGAGAATGAGGCAAGGAGTATCATCCCGTCGAGCCTGTCGCAGTTTTTCTCGGCGTAGAATGCGGATGCCACGCCGCCCATCGAATGACCGCCTATATACCAGTGCTTAATATCGGGATTGTCGGTCATCACCTTGTCTGCATCGTCTATATCGAGCAGGGAGATATTCAGGTCAGCCTTGCATATCACAGTAAAGAAGCCTTTCTCCGCGAGCTTCTGACATATCGGGGAGTATGCCCTGTTATCAACGAGCGCACCCGGGTAGAATATTATCCCGGTATCGGTCTTTTCCGCAGGCAGGAACGAGATGTTCCCTTCCTCGTCGATATCGGCGCTCACCTTGCCGCTGCCGCTCAGCGCCTGCTCAAGCACTGCGGATGCGCGGACCGATGGCTGTGCGGGATTGAGTATCTTTATCGTCCATACCGCGGCAAA
The DNA here is from genome assembly GCA_024697725.1 of Oscillospiraceae bacterium. Classification (GTDB taxonomy): domain Bacteria; phylum Bacillota; class Clostridia; order Oscillospirales; family Ruminococcaceae; genus RGIG4694. The sequence continues at coordinate 15,908 of JAILFE010000053.1, read as the reverse complement.
CGCAATAAGCAAAGCGGCTGCCGCAAGTATCACGGCTGTGATCTTGCGTTTCTTTCTTGTACTTGTGTTCATGTCACTGCTGCTCCGATATTAGTTTTTTGCGCAGAAGAGCATATTCATGCGCAAGACCGTTGCTTTCAAAATATCCGCCGATGCTGCCGTATTTTTCGTACAGCTTTGTGATGAAGCTTTCCATGCTCGTTTCGTTTGCGAGGATTATTCGTCTGTCGGTGCCGGGATGTGCGGCAATGTACGCTTCGAGCCGTGTTTTGTTGTATTCGCGGCTGAGTATATAGTTATGTATCACGGAGTATCTGTCCACGCCGCAGGCAAGAAGTATCACCGCTGCAAGCACGCCTGTCCTGTCCTTTCCCGCCGCGCAGAAGAACATTACTCCGCCTTCTGCCGAGGCTGCGGCGCGAAGGGCGTCTGCCATGCTGCCTGAGGATGCCGCGTCCATATAGCACGTTGGCACCTCTTCAAATGTTGCCGGCGGTTTACTGCCCTCTGTTATTGCGAAATGATTGTAATCAAATCCCGCAGATCTGTATGCGCAGGGCTTTTTTCCGACCTCTTCATCGGTGCGCAGATCTATCAGCGTGGTAATGCCGTGTCTGCGGAGCGTTTCTGCATCCTCGGCGAGATATGCCACGGGCGCATCGCTGCGCCAGAATATGTCAGCTCCCGTGATCTTGCCGTCTGCGGTGCGGTGACCGCCCAGCTCTCTTGTATTGGTCGTTGCTTTCAGAAGGCTGCGGTATACCGGCAGGGGATCTATCCTGTTGTATTTGAAGGCTGTCATCATATCGTTCGTGAGACTCAGATCATCCGGCTGGAGTACGATATCATCGCGCTTTACCCATTCGGCGTATTTCAGCTCGCTTTTGTCCATATTGATATCGGTGCTGCCGTCCGCCTCACAGAAAAAGCCCGTAAGGATATCCTGTGCCGTTCCCCACGGCTGCGAGCCGTAATACCGGATGTTTGTCACTTTTATGCCCGTTTCCTCCATCACCTCGCGGCTGACGGTCTGTTCGAGTGTCTCGCCTATCTCAGTAAATCCCGCAACAAGTGCGTTGTGGGCATAGCCCCTGTTGTAGCGGGTCAGAAGAAGGTTGTCGCCGTTCATGACGCCGACTATCACAGCGGGATTTATCCTGGGATATACCGTGTATGCGCACTCCGGGCATACAAGTGCGCGTTCATCGCTCTTGTGGGATAATCTGCTGCCGCAGCGGGAGCAGAAGATGTTGTCGGAATACCACCGCCAGAGATGATAAGCCGTGAATACGGCGAAAATGACATTTTCCGAAGCATATCTCTCACGCAGGCTGCGGGTCGTATGATAAGCGTAATTCCCGGGAATACCGGTATATTCGTCCGATGCGAGGAAATACTTCTTCTCATCGACCGAAAACAGGTATACGGCATTGATGCCGGGGATATCCGAAGCCTTCGGGAACTGCAAAGCACCGTCCGAGACATCCGCAAGGAGCGCTCCTTTGTTATCAAAGAACAGGATGCTGTCGTCTGCATCCGGCTCATATGGCTTGTAGCTGTTGTAAAGCCTGTGCGGATAAATATCCTGTATCAATACTTTCCCCTCCCGTATAAATTGTATAAAACGTTTCAGATTATATTATACTGTTATTTGCCGGATTTTTCAACACATATATTTAAACAGAAATGCAATGCGGTTTTACGAATATTTTACCTGATTGTTTCGGCAGAATATTATGCGCCGTCAGAGCGGTATTTTTCCGTCTGACGGCGCGTGGCGCTTTATTTCTTATCAATAAAAATATAATGTTCAATTATCGTACCGATATAAAACATCATCGACAGAAACGATAAAATCTATCAGCTCCTTTTTCTGCATAAGAAAATGCAGTTCATATCTGTCGCCGGTCTTGTATATTTCTTCATACAGACACCACGCTCCGCTGAGCTGTGAATCCAGCTTTATGATCGCGCAGTTTTTCAGCCGTATTTTGCATATATCCGTAAAGCCCCCGCTGTTGTCAAGACTGAGCACGATATCCTTGCCCTCTCTCCGGCAGGATGTCACTTCGCAGTCATGCAGAGTGAGCTTTTTGGCGAAGTCGGGAGCATCCTTGCCGAACTGCTTCATAAAGTTCCTTTGGTATGCATCCATAGCAGAACGAACAAGCTTTTCGTTTTGCCTGCAGTATTTTGTTATCTCCCGTTTTACTTCGAGGGAAGCTTTATTAAGTGCAAGAACCCTGATATCGGCTGTTTTCTGCAGTATCTCTTCGGGTAATTTTTTCTTCAGAACAGCGATATTGTTTTTCACCGATCTTCTGAAATTCTTTTTTTCCTGCTCCGGATCGAATGCAGATCTGTCGGAAAAATACTTTTTTGCTTCTTCCCGTCGTTCATAATAAGCTTTCCTTGCCTCTTCAAGCGCGTCCCCTTCAAGGATCGCACCGTCGATATATTCTCCGGAAAATTCCTCCGGATAAATGTCATCAAATCCGACCTCTGAAATCTCTCTCTGAAGCTCAAGCCATTTCTTTTCTTCTCGTTTATAAAGCTTTCTGTAATAATCCTCGGAAAACACTTCTGCCTTTTTTGAAACTCTGAGCAGCAGATAAAGATCTGTCTTCTGCATTGTTTCATACCATTTCTTGGTCATATATTTCATCTGACATTTTCCCTTCTGCCGAAGGCATGATTCAAATTTATATACTTGTGTCTACAGCTTTTTGTATAATCTCGCGCTCCAGAAGTTCATTCCAAGCTCATCGAGATAGAAATGAAATATCGCCTTCCAGTTTTTTACAGCCGTGCTAAGGACAATATATTCTGCGGTATCCTTCACCCGTGTTTCCGCAAAGCCGAACAATTCTTTCCCTATCCCCCGTGAACGGTGAGACGGCACGACATATAACTCCTCGACCTCAAAGAACGGTGTCTTTTCGGGCATTATCGATCTCATATTCTCGGCTTCACAGACCTTACCGAAAAGATATCCTATAACAATGCCGTTTTCCTCTGCTATGAATATCCTGTTCCCTTCGATATCCGTCCTGTCATTTGCCCTGTAGCCGTAGCAGCTGTTTTCGGCTTCCCAGTCCTTTGAAAGTCTGATAAGAGTATCTGTGATCTTTTCATCCTGTGCTGCTTCATATATACGGATATCGTTCCGTGAATGCTCTGTCATCATGTCTGTTTCCATTATTTTATTACCGTGCGTTCGACAGCTCTTGCGATAGCCTCGATATCTATGGGCTTCGGCACATGGGCGTTCATTCCCGCAAGGAGCGCGTGCTGCACATCCTCCGAGAAGGCGTTTGCTGTCATGGCGATTATCGGTATCTTTCCTGCCTCTATCCGCTTTTCGGGAGATACCGACATATCACAGGACAGTGCACGTATCGCCTTTGTGCATTCATAACCGTCCATGAGCGGCATCTGTATATCCATGAATATCACATCAAACTCGCCCGCAGGTGTGCATCTGAAAAGCTCATAGGCATCGAGCCCGTCAGGCACATGAGTGACCTCGGCGCCGTTGAGCCGGAGTATCTCGCGCAGTATCTCTGCATTGAGCTCGTTGTCCTCGACAGCAAGTATGTTCAGTCCCGCAAAAGTTTTCGAGGGGGAGATCCCGCTGTGTTCGGCGGAGGTCTTTTCTGCGGAACGGTCGCAGTTGTATAGGAGATCTTTTTTGACCTGCATCATTATTATACTGCGCAGCGACGAGCAGAAGAAGGGCTTCGGCAAAAAGCCGTCTGCGCCCGCTTTTGAAGCGTTTTCGGCTGCATCGGGAGAATCGTATCCAGTCATTATTATCACCGGGGAGAAGGCATTGCTGCCGCCTGCCGCGGAGCCGGAAATGATATCGCGCATTTTCTTTATCAGCTCCGGCATATCGGTGTCGGGAAGATCGTCTGTAATGATAAGTTCGTAATCCTTTTCCGCGCTGTGCTTGCTGCTTATCATGGCGAGCGCTTTATCGGCATTGGTCGCGGAATCGGCGCGGACGGGCTTGTCTGCCATAGCGCCGAGGATATTGCGGCAGACCTCATCTTCATCATCGATTATCAGCACCGTGCGCGGGCATATTCCGGGTATATAGTTTTCCTGCGCTTCTTTGGGTATGCGCAGCGGCAGCAGGGCCGTGAATACCGTGCCTTCGCCGACGCTGCTGCGCACATCTATGGTGCCGCCGAGCATATGGACGATATTGCGTGTCAGCGCCATACCGAGCCCTGTTCCCTGCACCTCGCTCAGATCGTCCCTGGTCTCGCGGGAGAACGGCTCGAATATCACCTTGCGGAATTCCTCGGACATACCTATGCCGTTGTCCTTGACTTCAACAGTGACAGGCTCGAAGCGTTTTCCGGAGGATATGGGATCCTCCGATGCGGCACTGCCCTTTATGCGCAGCTCGATATGTCCGCCGACTCCGGTATATTTCACGGCGTTGGAGAGGAGATTTATCAGTATCTGGCGCAGGCGGGTCTCATCCGAGAAGAATTCGTCATTCTTCAGATCGCTGACATAGATATCGAAACGCTGGGATTTTTCCTCTGCCTGCGGGCGTATCATGCGGTCGGTCGATGAGATCAGCTCGGAAAGCATGAATTTCTTGGAGTTTATGCGCTCGTTGCCTGCTTCGATCTTGCTCATGTCGAGCACATCGTTTATCAGTCCGAGCAGATGCTTTGCGGAGGAAAGTATCTTGTCCGCCTCATCCCTTGTCCTTGCGAGATCGACGGTCTGCGGGTCTTCAAGTCCGCGCAGCAGCAGTGTCGAAAAGCCGATTATCGCATTCATCGGTGTCCTTATGTCGTGGGACATATGCGAAAGGAACTCGGTCTTTGCGCGGCTTGACTGCTCTGCCGAATCGAGGGCATCCCTCAGCTGCTGGCTGCGGCGCTGCTCCTCGGCGACACTGCGGGTGATATCGGTGCGGGTGATGAGTATATCCTGCTTTTCGTCATCGAGCCATGTGAAGCGGAACTGCTTCTTGTAGATGGCCTTCGGGTCGTCGGGGCTGCACAGATCGAATATCAGCATCGCATCCGGGTCGTTTTCGAGCATACCGACTATCGAGCCTATGGAGAAAAGCTCGCTGAACCGCTGCTTATTGGCGGCAGTGCTGATATACTGTCCGGTCATCCCGACAAAGTTCTCGAGAGATATCGTCTTTTCGGCGGATGCTGCCTGTCCGGACTGCGGCGCGGCGTCTGTCCAGCTCCCGAAGCGAAGGCTTATCTCCGAGGTGTTGGGGTGGAGTATAGCGATAAGATCGGTGCTGTCCAATGCCGATTTCTTTATCACGCGCTCATCAATTTCTATGCGTTTTTCGTATTCAAAACTCTGTGTGATATCTGTGCAGGAGGTGAGTATCAGTTTTTTGTCCGTATCGAACATGGAATATCTCAGCTGCTTGCGTCTGACCGAGCCTTTGTCGGTGACGTCCATGAAATTGTACGGGATAACGAGATCGGGGACATCTTTGAGCCTGTCGAGCAGCTGATCTGTCGAGAATATACTGAGTATCTCGATCCGGGATGCATAATTCAGCGCAAGATCGCGGCTCATATTCTCAAGGAGCTGTGAATATGAGGTCATGCGCAGCTTTTCGGGAGTGGGCTTGTCTTTGCCGAAGAAGGAGCCGCAGTGAAGGGTTATCTTATCGTTCTCTGCGTCGATAAGCGCGACATAATCGGTCGCTTCGAGAGCGAGACGGTCGAGTATCGCATTGTTCAGTATGGCAGCGTTTTTCTGTTCACTGAGTGTTATCTGGCGTTCAAACTGCTCGGTTATATCCGTCTTTACGAAGAATATCGTGCTGTTCTCCTTTTCGAGCCAGCAGAAATCATAGCGCATATGTATTTTTCTGCCGGAGTTCTGTCCGGAGATTATGTGCGAATATCTCCCGTTTTTTTCGAGCCCGGAGGTTATGACGGGTATCGAGGTCTGCTCTACCGCATTTTCGAGCTCGCTGCCGCAGATCCCGAAGGAATCGCGGAATAATGCAGCGCGTTCATCAAAGCGCTTTTCCGTTATCTCGGATGAATCGGGATCTGTAGGTTTGTGATCGTGAATATAGAAGCTTATGCTTCCTGTGGGTATGCATATATATCCGAGCGAGCATATGCCCGTAAGTCCTATCTTTTCGATTATAAGCTGTTCGAGACGCTTGGCTGTCTCGTCCCTGAGATATGCGAAAAGCTCGACATTCCCGGTCTCGGGGGAATGTATCAGGCGGCAGTCAAGGCGGACCTTTGAAGCTATCCCGAGCTCCTCCTTCAGGGCAAACATCAGAGAATGTTCGGAAGTGCCGTCCCTGAACTGACCGAGCAGGTGCTTCCTGTTGGTGAGCATACGGAGCTTTTCCGCTTCTTTTTTGAACACGCAGGCGCTGTCGATACCCGAGAAGGTCTCGTCAAAGGTCGAAGCGGAATACTTTTCGGAAACTGCGGGGCGGTATGCCTCGTATTTCAGCACCTTGTTCACGGTGAGATCGAAATGCGCCTTGGCAATGAGATTTTCGTTGTCGGTATTCTCGGCAGTGGAGAAGCGGTCGCATTCACGGTCGTATTTAGCGTGCTCTTTGCGCTCCTCCTCGATGATCCTGCTGCGTTCGCGGCGGTCGAGCTGATCGGAGATATCGAGGACATTGCTCCCGACATACCCTTCTGCGATCCGGAAGCACTGAACGCTGACATAGTGCTTCTTTCCGGGCTCTATTTCGCTGCTTGCGACAACGGCTGTCTTTTCGCCGCCCTCATATGCGACCGTCCCGTAGAGTTTGTTCCACTGCTTTCCGGGACCGAACTGTCCAGGGGCATATTTTTCCATTATCTCGGTATATGTGTGTCCTATAAGGTCACTGCGCGAAAATCCCGACAATTTTTCATATGCGTTATTGGCGTATACGAAGAATATATCCTTATACGAGCCGTTGTCTTCCTTCAATACGCGGATCACAGCAAACGCCTGGGGATTATGCTCATATACCGTCTTATATGAGGCGAGATCAAACGGATATTCTTTATAGTTCAGCACGCTATTCACCTCGTTCATATATCATTTATCATCTGTATTTTGCAGGCAGAGCTGCATTTTTGCAGATCATGCTGCATGGATATTTTATCCGATGAAAATATTATACAACATTGTTTTAAGATTTGCAATATATTTTGTTAAGAATGTCTGCTGAAAAAGCCGGAAAAAGCTTGTCCGCCGCATACATAATAGAAACATCAATCCAAAACAAAATATCGTTGATTTCTGACAGGATACGGTATATAATGGTTATACGGAAAAATAAGAACGGAGAGATGATATTGAAAAAAAGCAGTTCAAAGGGTCTTGCGTTTGCATTCTGCGGGCTCATAATGACGATAATAGCGGTGTCCGATGCGCTCAGGGGAGTGTTCCTGCCTCAGTTCCGCGAGACATTTTCGCTCACGGAATCGCAGGGGAGCCGTATTATAATGGTAAGCTATATCGGCAATCTTCTTTTTCTCTCGATAGGCGGATATATCTCAGACAGAGTGCCGAAAAAGCGCTTTATCGGCGGAGTGATAGCTCTGTGGTCGGCGGCGCTGGCTGTGTATGTTTTCACCGAGAATTATTACATACTCATGTTTGCGATGATGTTCTCGATGGGCGGTTCAACGATGCTTTCCACCTCGATAAATCTTGTGACCTCGGTGCTGTTCCTTTCTCCCGCGATGATGGTCAGCATATTCAATTTCCTTCAGGGAGCGGGCATCACTGCGGCGCAGAATATCGGCGGACGCTTTGCCGGGGATATAGCGAACTGGCACTACGTGAACCTTATCCTGCTCGTACTTGCGGGAGTGTGTCTTGTCCTGCTGTGGAGACTTGACATACCCGAAGAGGAAAAGAGCGCGGATAAGGATGAAAAGCCCCAAAACGGCCTGCTGATGATATTCGGCTCTCCGGCGGGATATCTGCTGATACCGATATGCGGATGTTATTTCGTGGCGGAGCACGGTATGATGAACTGGCTCACTTCCTACGGCAGCGAATATCTCGGATATACTGTCGAGCAGTCGGCTGTATATCTGTCGCTCTTCTTCGGCGGCATAACGATAGGAAGACTGGTGTTCGCGCCCGTGATAGACAAGCTGGGGATATTCAGATGTCTTATGATATGGTCGGCTGTCGGGGCGGCGTTCTATGTCGCTGCGATAGTTCTCGGAAAAGAGGCGCTGTTCCTTATCGGCATTTCGGGACTGGGATTTTCGATAATCTATCCCATGCTGGTCATGCTTATCGGAAAGTATTACGATCCGTCCGTATCGGGCTCGGTGACGGGCGGCGTGCTCAGCGTGGCGACCTTCTTTGATATCGGCTTCAATGCCTTTTTCGGAAAGGCTGTTGAGAGCTTCGGCTACGGGATCTCGATAATGGTGCTTCCCGTGACCGCACTGCTCTGCTCGGTGCTGATATTTGTCCTGAAATTCACGGTGAAAAGATCGGCTGAGATACGCTGATACTGCGGGGGTGATCGTTTTGAAATTATTCATAAAACTTGCTGTAATGGCGGCAGTTCTGGTGATATGCGTATTTTCTCCGCTTTTTTCGGTGAGATCGGGTGCGTTTGCATATGCAAATCCTCCGGAGGATGATTATCTGTATTCTCTTCTCGCTCCGGCCGAGCAGCGGTTCTATCTTATGATGTATGACAGCTGTACGGCTTATATGAACAGCACGACCCCCGACCGCGGAAATTTCCGCATTGAAGTCGGCGATGATATATACAACAGCCCGAATCTCCATTATATCGAGGAAATGTTCTATTTCTCACACCCGGAATTCTATTTCCTCAACAACAAATTCGGCAGGGTAAGACCCCGCAGCGGCGGGCAGTATGTAGTCCTGTACACATTCCGTGAATTCGATACTCCTGCCGAAAGACAGAAATTCAACAGCAAACTTGAAAAAGAGACCGCAAAGATAATGAAAGAGATAAACAGGTATAAGACCGATATCGAAAAAGAGACGGCGATATATGGATATATCATGGCTCATGCCGAATATCCGGAGCATATCTCTCCCGATATATATCATTCAATGGCGGGCTTTTTCGGGCGCGGTAAGATCGTCTGCGAGGGATACACGCAGGTAATGACCTATCTGTGCAGCTGCGCCGGTATAGAATGCTTCGGTGTAACAAGGGAGAACGTCCATTCGTGGAATATCGTCAGGATAGGGGACAGCTGGCACGAGATAGACGTTGCGAATATGGATGCTGCCGGGAAAGGCTGGGAAAAATGGTGCAACAAGGCGCATTCAACGTTTATAGAGAACGACAGAAATACAAAAATGCACACATACAAAGGCTTCACTGCGGCATATCCCATGCCGCAGACCAAAGATCACAAGGAACAGGAATAAAGCAAAAGTGCTGTTGCACAGTGATGTGCAGCAGCACTTTGTTTATCTTATTTCCTTCCGCGGGGATGCTTTCTGCGCTTTTTTGCGACCGAAAAGCCGAAATGTCCGACCTTTTTTCCGAGCGCGAAATATTCTCCGTGGGAATATGCCATGAGTCCTGCACGGGCCAGATCTATTTTTCCGTTCTCGTCGATGAATTCGGGGGAGGCATCCACACAGACTATATCCGCGATGAACATATCGTGCGAACCGAAGCTCTTTATCTCCCTGACCCTGCATTCGAGCGAGAGCGGACTTTCTGCGATGAGCGGCGCAGATATCACAGAGGCTTCGGTCTTGTGCAGACCGCTGAGTGTGAATTTGTCGCCGTCTCTGCCGGACTTCACGCCGCACAGATCGACTGCGCGCACCATTTCCGAAGTAGTCAGATTGACCGCGAATTCGCCCGTCTCCTTTATTATGCCGTGGGAATGCCTTTCGGGGCGCACCGAGATGTATGTCACGGGCGGGCGGGTGGAGATCATCCCGGTCCATGCTATCGTGATTATGTTCGCACTGTCGAAGCTGCCGCAGGTGACGGCGGCGGCGGGAACGGGTGATAGCAGCGCTCCCGCAGTGAGTTTTACTTTTTCCATAAAATTTACCTCCGATATATATGTAATAATACTATTGAATTTGACAAACCGATATGGTATAATATAATTAACGAGGTATACCTGTTTTTATGCTTTGATTATCCGCCGTGAAACACTGACAGGGGGGATCCGCATGGGAGTATCTGCAATAGGCACAGGTCCTGGCTCGCTTTCCGGTCTTGCCGCAGGGAACGGCTCTCCGGATAACACCCGACAGATGATACAGAACAAGCTCACAGAGCTCAAAAAGCAGAAGGACACCTGCGAGAACGATCTCAGAACGGTCTCGGATGCGTCCGTCAGGGCATCTGTGCGCCGGAAGCTCAACGGCATAGGCGAGAGGATATCCAATCTTGAAAAACGTCTCGAGAATATGGAGACCGACAAGTCAAAGGAGACCGGTGAAGAGGAATGCCAGACCTGCAAGAACCGCAAGTATCAGGACGGTTCGGACGATCCGGGCGTTTCTTTCAAAATGCCGACCAAGATAGCTCCGGCAGCTGCGGAGGCGGCTGTGCGCGGGCATGAGATGGAGCACGTATACCGCAACAGGGCAAAGGCTGCGCGTGAGGACAAGGAAGTCGTATACCAGAATGTCACGATAAAGCACGCGATATGCCCGGAATGCGGCAAGCCGTATGTTGCGGGAGGCGTCACCAAGACGGTCACCAGACCAAAGCAGGATGACCGCTTCAATGTCGGGCTCGAAGACCCCGCAGAAAAGGGGAGAAATTTCAATTCGGTTGCATGATATCTTAGGATCGGGAGCATTATCCCGATCCTTTTTTGTATATTTTAAATTTATAGTAAACGACAATGAAATAGCTGCATTTGGTCTGCGCAAAGCCCATATATGCAAAGTTTTGCTTGACCGAATGTGCAATATCTTATGTTGTTGACTATATTATACCCGTTCTGCGCCCGGCTGTCAATATCATGATATAATGTACCTATTGGATTTTTACCGATATTTTTATCGGGAGTTGATATGTTTATGTGCAAAACGCAGAAAAAAATTTACACATAGTTCCGATTTGTTGACAAAGTCGGAATGAAATAATATAATTCAATGTATATACTCGGCTTTTTACGTGTTACAGCAGTTTTTGCTCTATTGAAAGGAAGGTAATTTATGGGAAATACAGAGAAAATGATAATCTCTTCCGGAAAAAAGAAATTCCCCGTTGCCGGCGGGATCGCGATAGGCGTTGCAGCTGTTGCAGCTGTCGGCGCAGCTGCGGCATTTACAGTGCCCTCGGCTAAGAATGCCATAAATATGGCGTTCGCTTCACCCGCTGACTATTATTCCAGTGTCATCAAGTCCGGCAACAGAGATAATGCCAAGAAGGATGCAGAGGCTTATGCTGCATACTGCAAGGAATACACCGAAAATGCTTCATACAGCGGTGAGATCTCGGCAGAGTTCGGAAAGGCGCTTTTTTCAACTATCGGCATTACAGATGCGGATGCAGTTAATCTCTACTGTACATACGATATTGCCCGCAAGGATACGGATCAGTCTGCCGATATTACTCTGGGTATCGGATCGAATCCTCTCCTTGACATCAAGGAGGCTGTATCAGGTCAGACGATATATCTTTCGATGCCTACCGTTTCCGACAAGTGGCTGAAGATAGATACCGAGGCTCTTGCCGAGGAGATGGGCGCTGATGCCGGGCTGCCGCAGACGAAGGGCGAATTTACCTTCAATGACGGCACGGTCATCACCGAAAAGCGCATGAATGCGATCTATAACAGGTATACTAACATCTACCTCTCCTACGCCAAGGATGTAAAGCTCATAAAGAACGTTGAAAAGACTTCCGAAAGCGGTGTCGGCGGCAAGTATACAGAGGCGGATGTAACAATGTCCGCTGCCGATATGACCGAGATGATCGGCAAAATGGCTGAAGAGGCAAAGAAGGACGAGGATATCAAGGCGATCTGGAACTCCTTCGGCATGACCTCCGAGGATTTCGACAAGTACATGGATCAGCTCATCAGCAGTGCCGGCAATGAAGATGCCGAGGGTACTGCCGAGATAAAGCTCTTCATTGACAAGAAGGGCAAGATCTGCGGCAGCGAGGTGGTTCTGTCCGGTAAGGATGACAAGGTAACTGTCTCCGGCATGAAGTATGTAGATAAGAACAAGGTCTCTGTTGAAGGCCAGCTGACAGATACTGACGGCGAGGGCGCAAAGCTCGTACTCGACGGTACTGTGAATAACGGCATTATAGGCGGCGAAGGCAAGCTCGATATCAATGCCGGCGATGAAGTTGTGACAGTAAATATCAAGTACAGCGATATCGACACCAAGGCTCTTGAAAAGGGCAGACTGCTCGGCAGCGTAAATATCAGCGGCGATATCGACACAGGCGACGATGAGATGAAGCTCGTATATTCTGTCGATCTCGTACTGACTGAAAAGGACGAAAAGCTCAACGGCGCAGTTTCGCTCGGCAAGGATGAACTCGTAAAGTTCACCGCAACGGCTGTAAAGGGCGAGACAAAGGATGTCGTTATCCCCTCAGGCGAAGTACTGGATATCACAAAGGATGAGGACGTCGAAAAGTTCGCAGAGAGCATTGATCTCACAAAGCTCAAGGAGAACATTGAAAAGTGCAGAGGCGAACTCGGCGATACTTTCACCGATACTCTTCTCTCTCTGTTTGAAGGCACTTCCGGTTACGGCAGCTATGATTATGGTGATTATAACTATGATGATTATAATTACGATGATTTTGATTACAACGTATATGCAGACGGTGAATGATATACTGATCTGAATACCGGGGCGGGACGTGATGATGCTCACGTCCCGCTTTTTATTTTGCGGGATAGTTCTGTACGTTTGTTTAATTTGACGTTGACAGGGATAACGATTTCTGATAAAATTATATAATGGCAGTATGGGTCTGCATGATCTTTTACGGATATGAAAAGAGGGGTCGTTCCTATGAGTAAAAATATAGTTGCTGCTTCGATACTCAGCGCCGATCTTTGTTCGCTCGGCGATGATATAGACCGCGCACAGAGAGCAGGAGCGGATTATCTGCATTTTGACGTTATGGACGGGGTGTTTGTGAATAATATCAGCTACGGCATCCCTGTGCTCGATTCTGTCAGAAAGTATACCGATATGTTCCTTGATGTGCATCTGATGATAACCGAGCCTGTCAGATATGTCAGCCGTTTTGCCGAATATGGCGCGGATATGATAACCTTTCATCTCGAGGCGGCTCGTGATGTGAAAAAAACGATAGATGAGATAAAAAAGACCGGGCGCAGAGCCGGTATCGCACTGAAGCCTGCTACTCCTTTTTCCGAGGTGATACCGTATTTCGCGGATATAGATATGCTGCTGATAATGACCGTTGAGCCGGGATTCGGCGGACAAGGGCTCATCCCCGAAACGATAGACAAGCTGCGCGAGGCAAAGAGATATGCCGATGAGCACGGTATCTGTGCCGATATCGAGGTGGACGGCGGCATCAACGGCGATAATGCCGCAATGATAAGACAGGCGGGAGCAAATGTGCTCGTTGCGGGTTCGTATATATTCAAGTCCGATGATATTACAGCCTCGGTGAAGGCTCTGCGCGGGTAACATGATGGCAGGAGATACTGAAAAAGGACGTATCGCCGCTGCTTCTGTGAAAACGCGCAGCAGCATGATGTACGATATGCTGTGCTGCCTTCTGGTGCTCGATCTGACGGCGGTATATTATTTCGGGCTTCGTGCGCTCATAGTTTTGGTGATATCGTCAGCGGCAGCTGTCATTACCGATATCATATGCACGCGGCTCCGCGGGAAAAAATACGACCGCGCCGATGTTTCGGCGCTCGTCACGGGTCTTCTGACGGCACTTATGCTGCCCGCATCGGTGCCGTATCATATAGTCGTCATTGCTGTGCTTTTTGCTGTCGTGGCGGCAAGACAGGCGTTCGGCGGCAGCGGACACGAGATATTCTGTCCGTCGGCGGCGGGAGTATTGTTCGTGCAGATATGCTTTCCCGCACAGACTCTGATGTACCCCGCGCCGTTTTCAAAACTTGCGCTCACATCGAATGCAGCGGCGGCGCTTTACAGGGGCTTTTCGGCAGAAGCGATGACTTCCTCCGAACGCATTTTTTCCGTATATGAACTGATAATCGGCAAGACGGCGGGAGCTATGGGAACAACGGCGATAGCGGTGATGCTCGTGCTCTTTGTGTTCATGGCCTTCAGAAGATCGTCATCGGCGATAGTGTTTTTTTCCGAAACAGCGGTATATATGGTCGTCTCGCTGATATTTGCGGGGACGAACGCCGCTTTGTACTGCACGGCTGAGGGGATGTTCCTTTTCTCGGCGGCATTCTTGTCGTCCTTCGGAGCGAATGTGCCGGAAAGGAAGCTGCACAGGCTGATATTCGGTATCATCACGGGTCTGGCGGCTGCTGTTTTCAGATATCAGGCAGGCGCGGCAGTCCCGATGCTGTATGCAGTGATTCTCGCAGCTCCGCTCAGGGCAGAGCTCGACAGGCTGAAATATGCAAAAAAAGCTGAAAGGACGGTCTCGGATGAACGGACAGAATGATAATGAGCCTTCTGCTAAGGAAGGTACAGAAACAGCAAGAGCCGCATCGGGGCTTTTCACGGAAAATCCGCTGCTCATCGGCGGAGTTGCGGCGGCGCCTGCGGTGTTCTATGCGTATACGCTCGAAAATGCGGTGAGATATGTATGCTTCTTTTCGGCGGTGACGCTGCTCTCGCTCATAATAGCCTCGTTCATACCGCGCAGCGTGGTATATACGAGCAGAGTCATACTCTATACGATAATAGCATCGGGAGTGTATGCGCTGATATGCTGTCTCGGGGTGTTCGGCAATGAGATAGAGGCACTCGGGATATTTGCCCCTCTCGTGATAGTGAACCCGTTCATAGTATCGCTTTCAGAGCAGCGCTTTTTCAGAAAAAAACGGCTCATGATGCTCACGGATATAGCGGCATCGGTCGCGGGATATGACGCTGCGGTCATACTTATCGGCGTTCTGCGCGAGATCATCGCATCCGGCGGTGTCGGCGGAAGGCTGTACGGCATACCGTTCACGCTCCCGGCGTTCGGATATACCTTCGGCGGCTTTTTCATGCTGGGACTTATCGCCGCTCTCACGAGATCGGTGATATACAATTTGAGAGCATTTGATAAGAAGAACGGCGGCAGGAGATGATCTGAGGATATGGAGCTTGCAAAGACTATAGCGCTCACGCTGTTTACGATGATATTCACGGAAAATATCGTGTTTTCGCGTGCGCTCGGAGGCGGGACGATACTCGCCGTCGCATCCGACCGCAAAAGCATATTCGGCTTTGCGGCGGGAGTTACGTATATGTCGGTCGTATCGGACATATTCGCGTGGGCGGTGGAATTTTCCTTCGGCGGCTCGGCTGGATATGGTATCTATCGTCCCGTTATATATACGGGCATATTGGGCATACTTTATTCTGTGACGCTGATGAGCACTTATGCGTTTTTCCGCGATAAGCTCGAAAGAATAAAGAAATATATGCATTTTTCGGTGTTCAACTGCGCAGTAATGGGAAATATGCTCCTCAGCACGGGTGTATGCCATACCTTCACGGATTATCTGTTTTACGGCATCGGTTCGGGAGTCGGCTATTCGCTGGCGGTATATGCGGCTGCTGCTGTTTATGAAAAGGCATATTCCGAGGACGTGCCCGCTGTGTTCAGGGGATTCCCGCTTATGATGATATATATGGGTATCATCGGTATGGCGCTGTTCGGGCTTTCGGGACACAGGATGAGCTTCTGAGTAATTGCCGCAGATCGGTCTGCGGGGAAGGATATATATATGACAGAGATA
>JAILFE010000001.1 GCA_024697725.1 Oscillospiraceae bacterium | reverse complement strand
GATAGTTATAGTCGTCCTCAATAGCTTTATCAAGATTTGATATATATTCATCAACATCTTTTTGGGGCTGATTTTTCAAAAAAGTCCTTAAATCTTTTTTGAACTCTTCCGCAAACTGTTCCAAGGATTTCATAGTTTTCCATCCCTTTCCGCTTCTGCATCATCATAACTCTTTGAACTCGGAGTATTTTGTAGGAACTTTGATAATGCAGCTTTTGAATGGTCAACAGGTTTTCCAACATATTTGAAGAAAATAACATCCTCTGGGTCATCTATACCTTTTCTCCACCCTTTAGGAGCATAGTTTTCATCAAATGGTGTCCATGATACAGGCTCAAATCCGCATTTTGCATAAAAGCCATAGTTGCCGCTGAAGCTATCCAGTTTTGTACCACCGTTAGCAACCGCAATTTTAATCAGGTCGCTTCCTGTCTCTTGCACGGTGCTATTGAAGTTTTTGCAAACACTTATTATATCGCCGTCGGGCTTTACAGCAACGCAGGAGCCGCCCTCGGTAACGAAGCATTTGCATTTCATTCTCTTGTAATCATCTGCGGTATATGTATCATCAACACGCCACGCTTTATCCGCACTCACTGTATTTTTCGCCTCATCAAAGTCCTTTTTGAAAGCATCTTCCGACAAAGAATTGTATTTTACTTCATATTCCTTGCCGGCTTTATCCGTTGATTTTATTATACCACTTTTCCCCGCTTTGTCAACCCCATTTCCCGAAACATTTGCCGATCCGCCCGAACCGCTTCCGACATTATCAATTATCCTGTGTCCATCACCGAAAACAGGAGTTCTTGTCTCAAACTGTTCCGCTCTGTCCTCACCATTACCGACGATATTATCCAGTTGGTTCATATTCGCGCTTGCGTTGGTGTTCGGCGTGTAAACCTCGCCTGTTTTCGGGTTTACAAGCACATTCTGCAATCCGAGGGTGATGTAATTGAACCCGAGCGGCGGAAGGTCTTAAAGGGCGCGGACTTCATCGAGCTGCATGAAGTTGTTCTGCAAAGCGGTTGCGTATGCACTGTATCTCGTTGATATGTCGCCGCGTGTCAGTTCCTTGGTGTCGAAAGCGAAATAGTGGTCTGCCTTCTCGCTTTCAAGCAGCAGATCGGAGTCAAAAGCCGCCTCGAATACATCCAGTACGGGCATGACTGCATTTTTCACGGTCTCCGGGGAAAGTATCCCGTCCGCCGTGCCGAACAGCCTCATGATCTCTGCGTCGTTGGTCTGAACGTTCTCGTTGAGCTGCATTTCGACCGCCGTGCTCGACATCTCCTTGAAGTCGATATTCCCGTTGAGGAACATGATCCTCTCTGCGGAATCATCGTTCGAGTTGAGCTGCCGCCATTTTTCCTCTATGTCGTCCTTGACCTCTTTCCTGACCGGTGCGTCAGATTTCAGGAACCCGCGCTTGTTGCCGCCCTTGAGCACCTGGTTCTTCTGGAATTTCAGCAGCTGATACATCGTGTCCATGATGAGCGGACTTTCCCCGACTATCCCTCTGCCCCTGCCGAAGCCGTCAGAGTTTCGGAGTATCTTCAGCATCTGGTGCGGGAATATCTCTTTCCCTGTGACGATGTAGGAGAAATGCTTGTGTATGTAGTCTGTATCGCTGCTCATCACGCAGACAGCGCCCGAAGGGATGTATTTCAGAGCGCAGGGCATACCGTAACGGGTCTCGATGTATGCGAAGGCGGAACCTGTCAGCAGAAAATCCCGCACCCATACCCTGCGCATATTGTCGGCGTTCATAGTGTCGCCGGTCTGACCGTTCAGAAGCGTTATCCTTGGATCGTCCGTTATCTCCTCTGTTTCGCCGTCGCTTTTTCTGATATACAGCTTTACCGGCAGCATGGCAGCGGCTGATGCTATCATTTCAACGCAGTATGCCACGGCAGGCACCTGCATTGCGATCTTTACCGTAAGCGTCTCGTTCCCGCCGAGAAGCTGCTCCAGCGTGACCGCGCCTTCAGTCGAACGTTTTTCCCGTCTGAATTTATCAAAAAATCCCATGTTTTTCACCGCCTATATAATAGTTATCGTGTCCGCTGCGCTGCTTTGGTCTGCCGTGAAAAGGTCGTGCATATACGCATAGCACCCGTTGAGGTATTTCACTGCATCGGGCTTGTTGGCCATTATCATGTGCTTGTACGCATCCGCAACGATAAGGTTGAAGTCAATGATATCAAGGTCTGATAGCTCCATGAAATTGAGCCCGGTGTAGTCCGCTGCGAGCTTTTCGGGCATTGTCAGTATTTTGAGCCTGCATTCCTCCGTGCTGTCCTCCTTGCCGTCTGTCGGTATCGAAAGATAGTCTGCGTTGCTTCTGATAAAGCTGTCGATCGCAGCAAGGTATTTTCTCGCCCATATTATCTCTATCGCCTTCAGCGTCTGCGGAACGTCTCCCTCGGTGACGTTTTCGAGGACGCTCCGCAGGCTCCGGAGAGCCTTCACCTGCTTGTGCTCGCGCAGGGAACAGGTGCGGCAGGATATTTTCCCGATCGTCGGGACGTCGATCTCAAAAACAGGTTTCTTTATCGCGGTTATCTCCATGCCGCACCGATCCTTTCAGAATTTATTCCGATACTGTCACCGTGAAAGTCGTTGTCTTTGACTGATATGTCACGGTAACGGTCTTTTCTCCTGCTGTCGAGCTGTCAAAGCCGCTGCACATGGCAGTGGTGACATTGACATCTGCTGTCGTGCTGTCGCTGTATGTCGCTGTGATGACCGCACCTGTCACGTCAAGCTCGTCGTTTATGGCGTATGTCGTTTTCGTGGGCTGTGTCTTCATGGCGATAGAGCTTACGGTCGGTGTGACCGGCGTGTCGCTCCAGTCGTAGCCCGCAGGGGAATGAACGAGCCTGTAGAAGCGGCCGTCCGTTGTGAAGGGACGCATATTGAATGTGCAGGTGAACGGTGTCACTGCGTCCTGCTTCCATGCGTTCTCGAAGCCGGACATATTCTTTCCGACGCAGATAGCGATCGTGTCGCCGTTCTGTGTGTCGGAGTGGTAGAATACGATAACGTGCTCGGTGTCGTCCATGTTGGACAGACCGCCCACTTCTGCGACTTCGATCTGCGAAGTGGGATCCTTGGAATATGCCGCTGTCGGGTACTGATCCGCGATAACGTCGATAGAGCAGTTGAAGAGCGAGAAAGTGCAGGTGCCTGTCTCCTCTGTGATAACGTCTATCTTCATCTCGCCGAGGTCGGAGTGATCGGAAAGCGTGTTGGTGTCGATCTTGACATCAAACCCGTTCTTCAGATATCCGATCTGATAATCGCTCACCATTGTCGCTTTGAGATATTCGACCAGTGCAGCGACCTCTGCCGCCGTGACCGCGCTCGGATCATCGATAACGGGGAAAGCGCCTGCGCCCTGCTTTACGTAGGGACGGGAATAGACCTTGCCCGATCCGTAGAATGTTTCTTCTCTCTGTACCTTTGACATAGATATTACCTCCTTAGTTTAATCTCAAAAATTCGTGGCATAAAAATGAATATCTGCTGTAAAAGAGCCCGTGACTGTCGTCAAATCCGCAGGTCTTTCTGAATTTCGCTGCGGCTCTGAGATCGTGTTCGAGCTCTTCTTCCAGTGCCGTGTCGTCGGCGGTCTTTGTGTCCTTGTAGAACAGATACAGATCGCCGTACAGCCATTTTTCACCGGCGGTCATGTCGGGGCCGTCAAAGCTCGTTTCGGGGACGTGATAGGTCCCGAACCTGTGCGCGTTCGGTATCTGGATGAACGAGTGCCAGGCGGTCTTTATGCTGTTCTCTTCTGCGAATCCGAGGAAGATATCAAGTATGTTCCCCCATGGAAGCGCAGCGGTCTGTAATTCATCACTCATGCGGCATCACTCTCCTTGCACGGAATTTTATCGTTTTGTGCATATTCTGTATGTCGTCGGCGGGGGAAAG
>JAILFE010000448.1 GCA_024697725.1 Oscillospiraceae bacterium | reverse complement strand
CGGGCTTTTCTTCATCCGTGACTTCCTGCTTTGTGACTTTCACTGCGGATATGTCGGATATTTCAGTATCCGCTGCCGCTGTGTTTTCTTGCGGTGCAGATCCCTCTGCGGCTGCCGTCGGCTGATTCAAAGCTGCGGGCTTTTCTGCGGTATCGGTGTTTTCGGGCATTATCCTCGGCATTTCGTCATTATCGGAGCCGTCAACATCCCTGCGGACTATCCTGCCGTTCGCTGCAAGAGTTTCTGCGGTATCGGGCTTTGCAAGCACCGCACCGGTATTCTCCGTACTTACCTCTGTCTTCACTTCGGTGACGATCTCCGTCTTTTCGGGCAGATGCTCCTTCATCGCTTCGGAAAGCAGAGCGGAAAATCCCTCCGCCATGCTGTCATCGGCATTTTTCACGGTCTCTGCCGCACTTTTCAGCATTGCCGACGGATCGTTTAGTACCGCCGTGCTGTCCGTACCGGCGTTTTCCGCCGCGCCGACCGCTTCGGTGACAAAGTATTCCTCCGTCTGTACGGAAGGAGAAAATGCATTCACGAGATCTGCAAAGGAAAATCCCGACTGTCCCGCGATCGCCAGAGCCGCTGTGAGCTCCTTATCCTTGACGTCATCATCGTCCGCGATACTGTCGAGCATCCCGGAGAAGATATCGGCTGCCGACTTTTCTTCGCCGTCATCATACCTGCTGCCGCCGAAAAGCGCCGTTTCAAGCTCTGCGGAAAAGCCCGCCAGATCGGATATCACTCCGCCGTCAAGATTTCCGAGGAGTTCCGACCACTGCGCCATTATCCCTTCGCTGTCGGTGCCGTTCTCGGCTGCCTTGTAGTATACCGCGATAAGGTTCGTAAGGGCGTTCCTCGACGCATCAGACATGACCGCTGTCATGCTGTCCGCCTGAGCTGTCTCCGCCGTGACTGCCGCCGCATCGGTGACATCCGCGCTCGCAGCATTGCCGACGTTCATCATCCCGCCGAGTATGCTGCCGAAATTGCCTTCGCCGCCGTCATTGCCCTGCACGGCGATCCCCTGCCTTACATCGGTATTGATACCGGGCATCGCTGTCATAAGATTTACCGATTCCATTGTTTTACCTCCCTTCGTCATATCGCTCAGACGGTCATATGACCGCCTTTGCAACAGTATCATCCGCCGCTTACGCGGACGGAATTATATCATAACATCCGTATAAGGATGGTATGAGCTTCTGTGATCAGCCCGATCTGTACGAACTGGTCGTCACAAATTCCTCGATGAACTGCTCGTCGCTCTTTGCGACCTTGAATTTGTATTCGTCAAGCTGCTTGTCGCGCAGCTTTTCGAGCGAATTCACGTCCTTTGACGCCTGTATCACTACTCTGAGCTGTCCGGATATCCGCTCTTCGGCTGCCTCGATCTCCCTTTCCTTGAGACGTATATCCTCTGTAAGACTTTTCTGATAGTCCTTTATCACATTTATCTCGACTATCGACATCCCGACAGCCGCTTTTTCGGCGAATTCCTCGCCCGATTCGGCAAGAAGACGTTCGAGCCTCTCCTTTTCTTCAAGGAGCTGCTGTTTTTCCGAACGGTACTGCGCAAGATCGTTCTTTTCCTTGGAAAGCACCTGCTCCTTATAGCCGTACAGCTTTTCCAGCGAAAAATTAAACTTTTTCACAGCCTGTCCTCCCCGATAACGCGCCTTTTGCGCCTTTATTTTATAGCATCATACATCATTCTGACGGTCTCTTCAAAAGAATATGCCTCATCCGTCCTCTGTTGCAGGAATGCGTTGATCTTGTCTATTTTTTTGAGTGCTTCGTCGAGCGCATGGTTCGTGCCTTTTTTGTACGCGCCGATCGAAACAAGGTCGTAGTTTGTATAATAGGTCGAAAGCAGGTTGCGCATCTTTGCGGCTGCGTCCCTCTGCTCCCTCGGTGCGATACCCGACATGAGTCTTGAAACCGATTCGAGCACCTCTATCGCGGGGTAATGGTTCCTTGCCGCGACCTTTCTCGACAGGATGATATGCCCGTCGATGATACCGCGGACGGTATCGGATATCGGCTCGTTGGTGTCGTCGCCCTCAACGAGCACGGTATATATCCCCGTGATCGATCCCTTTTCAAAATTGCCCGCCCTTTCGAGCAGCTTGGGCATCTGGGTATATATCGAAGGAGTATATCCTCTTGCTATCGGCGCTTCGCCGACCGCAAGACCGATCTCTCTCTGCGCCATTGCAAATCTTGTCAGCGAATCCATCATCAGCAGGACGTTCTTCCCCTGATCCTTGAAGTATTCGGCGATCGCGGTCGCAGTCAGCGGACACTTGTTCCTCATCATCGAAGGCTGGTCTGAGGTCGCGACAACGAGCGCAGACCGCGCCATCCCCTTGGGACCTAAGTCCCTTTCGATAAATTCGAGCACCTCTCTGCCACGCTCTCCGACGAGTGCTATGACATTGATATCCGCCTTGACCTCGCGGGCGATCATTCCGAGCAGCGTCGATTTTCCGACGCCCGAGCCCGCGAATATGCCCATACGCTGTCCTCTGCCTATAGTGAGCAGACCGTCTATCGCCTTTACTCCGAACGGGATTATATCCTTTATCGCGGGGCGCGTCAGCGGATTCACAGGCTCGCCCGCTATGGAATATCTTCCCGTGGTATGCACGGGTCCCTTGCCGTCTATCGGCTCGCCTATGGCGTTTATTACCCTGCCTATAAGTCCCTCGCCGACCCCGACGGCAAGCTTTGTCCCAGTGTTGTCAACTATCGAGCCGGGGCCTATGCCCTCAATATCGGTATACGGCATCAGCATGACCTTGCCGTGATTGAAGCCGACCGCCTCGCTGTAGATGAAATCTCCGCTGCGGCCCTTCTTGTATATCCGGCAGACATCGCCGATATTGCAGAGCGGCCCCGATGCTTCGATCGTCATCCCGACTATCTTCTCGATCTTTCCCTGATAACGGTAAAAATCGGCTTTTTTTATCCTGCTGCGCACCTCGGTAAGATCCATAGCTCTTATCCCTGTTCTTCCTCATCACCGCCGTGCGGCGTATTTATGATCTCCTTCAGGAATTCGAGCTGTGTCGGCACAGAAGCATCTATGATCTCGCTGCCGTCATCGAGCACAGCCGTTCCCGAATTTTCCTCATTGTCGGGCAGATATTCCACCTCTATCTCGGGGATATGGGAAATAATTGACTTCACATAATCCTTGTCGGTGCGCATCTCCTGCGACACCTCACCCTGCATGACCGTGATCTTGACAAAATCGGAATTGCGGAAGGTCTTTGCCGCCTGTGCGATTATCCTTTCGATCATCCTGTCGTCACGGGCGAGCTGCGCCATTGTGATCTTCTCGGCAGCTTCATAGACCGTATCCCTGAACTGCTCTTCGTTTGATATATAATATGCATCCTTATGGGAATTTATCTGTTCCATGAACTCGGCTGCCGCAGAAAGATAGCTCTCGCACTTTGCGGCGGCGCTCTTTTTTCCCTCTTCATAGCCCGCGGCATAGCCTTCGTCGTGCGCTTTCTGTCTGATACCGACACCGTCGGCTTCTGCGCGTTCGATCAGCTGTTTTGCCGCAGACTGCGCGTCCGCCTCTATCTTCCGGGCGCGGGACTGCGCTTCGGATATGATCCTTGCAGCCTCGGCATCCGCTTCGGCTGCCTTCCCTGCTAGTATATCGTTCACCCTGCCCGCGATCTCATTCTCAACGCGCTTTTTTTCTTCCATTGCGCGTTTTTCTTCTTCTGCGGCGCGAAGCTCCTCCTCCGAGGGGACGTTTTCACTGCTCTGCTCCGGCTGACCTACGTTATTATCGAGCTCCACGGGCTTTTTAGCGACTGTATACCCCGCTCGTATGACCCTATGCAATTATTTCATCCTCTCCGCCCTTGCCGATAACGAGCTCGCCCTCTTCTTCAAGATGACGTATGATACCGACGATCCTCTGCTGGGCTTCCTCGACATCATGCATACGCACGTTATGCAGATATTCGATCTCCTGCTGTATGGATTCCTGCATACGCTGAGGCATATTCGCAAACAGAGCGGCGGCAACATCCGAATTCGAGCCCTTGATCGCCACCGCGAGATCCTTTGTCTCGCAGTCGCGGATAAAGCGCTGTATCGCCATGGAATCGAGTCCGAGGATATCCTCGAAAACGAACATTTTCTTCTTGATCTCGTCCACGAGAGCGGGATTTCTGACAGACAGTTCGTCGAAGATGTATTTTTCGGTCGATCTGTCTACCTTGTTGAGGACATCGGCAACATAGTTGATACCGCCGACTGCCGCCGTATCCATAGATATGACAGCCGCGAACTTGCGCTCGAGCGTCGATTCTATCGCCTTTATGGTCTCGGGCGATGCCGAATCCATATTTGCGATCCTCTCGACAACATCTACGCGCTTTTCCTTAGGCAGCTCCGAGAGCACCGCCGATGCCTGCTCGGCATTGGCATATGAAAGTATAAGCGCGATAGTCTGCGGGTACTCGTTCTGAACGATAGCGAGCAGGTTCTTGTAATCGGATTTTCTTACGAAATCGAAAGCCTTCGCCTGCATACTCTGCTGTATCTTCGCCATAAGGCGTTCCGCAGCCTCCGGTCCGAACGCCTTATGCAGCACGTCCCTCGCGTAATCCACGCCGCCGTCGGTTATGACCTTCTGGGTAAGACACAGCTCGTAGAAATCTTCAAGCACGCCCTGCACCGTATTCCCGTCCATGAACGGGAGAGTCGATACCTCATAGGTCAGTCTTTCGACCTCGTCATCATTGAGGTGCTTATATACGAACGCCGCATTTTCGGTGCCGAGAGCGGTAATGACTATCGCCGCACGTTCTGTGGCAGAAAGCTCTTTAAGATCACTCAACCTGCTCTCCCTCCTTAGGCTGCTTTTTCTTCTTGTTCTGCTGTGCCTGCTCCGCTTCCTCGTTCATCCAGGTACGGAGCAGCTGTGCAACGATCTCCGGGCTCTGGCGGGCAAACGCCGTGAGCTCGCGGCGGATGATGAAATCCTTGGAGTTCTCGTCCTCGCCGCTGATAAGGCTCGGGATATCCGTAGACCCTGTGGTCGCCGTTTCCGAAAGCGGCAGGAAGCTCTCCACCAGAGGCTCCGATTCGCCTGCCATATTGGCGGCGAGCAGCTCTCTCTCGAATTTCTTCCTCTGCTTCTTCGCATTCTTGGATACCATTACGAATATCAGTATAAGTATTATCAGCAGTACGAGTATCGCTGCGCCGAGTATGATGAGCTGCTTGAGCGTGAGACCGAACAGTACCTTCTGTTCATCCTCTTCCTGGAGCGTATCCTCATAGCGCGGCAGCGCCATTATGGAGACCACATTGTCAACGACCTCGGGATTTATCGAAGCCGCATTGCCTATCGTGCGTCTGAGCTCCAGCTTTGTCGCATCCGGCAGATAATCGGTATAGATTATCGTCGATATCGAAAGGCTCTCTATCTTGGCGCCGACCTTTTCGATCTGCTCCTTGTAGGTATTCACGAGATAATTGTTTTCCGACGATGTCTCCGACCAGCTGCCGTTGCCGTTGGTATCGCCGGTGGGATATGTATCATCGGCGTTGCCCTCGACCCCGACGACTCCGCCCTCGGCGGTCGCATAGCCTGTGGCGCTCTCCGATTTGGAATGTTCGAGCATCCCTCGTTCGTCCTCGGTGGAAGGGGTATATTTCGTATCCTCCGAGACCTTATCGTCGAAATTGAGCACTATATTCACTGCTACCGAGAAACCGTCCTCATTGTATGCCGGTTCGAGCAGTTCGATTATCTTTGCCTTTATCTGATTTTCAAGATCGGTCTTGAATTTGAGTTTTCTTGTTTCCTCTGCTATAACGTCGATATTCGTCTCATCCGCGAGCAGCAGCACGCCGTTGCCGTCCACGATCGAGATATTTTCCTCCTTCAGCCCCGCAACGCTCATCTGCACGATATGGTTGATACCGTGTATCTGTGATGACGAGAGCGCCGAGCTGCCCTTGAGATATACCACCACCGACGCCGTCGGATCCGCCTGATATGCGGCTATAACGGTATTCTTCTGCTTCGGCAGTGAAAGCGTCACTGTTGCCTTGTCAACATTCTCCAGTGAACCGATTATCGCCGAAAGTCTGCTTTCGAGCGCCATTCTCGAATATTCGAGCTTTTCCGATTCGGTCGTGAACATACCGACCTTGGAGGTATACAGGTCATATGTAAGATTGCTTTTGGGGTAACCCTGCTGGGCAAGGGTCATCGTCAGCTGATCCTCCGTACCCTTGACGACCGTGACGGTGCCTCCCGAAACAGTCGCCTCGAAGCCGGCATCCTCGATTATCTGTGCTATCTCGGCAGCCTCCGAAGATTCAAGCCCCTCATACAGCACCACATAATCCTTGCGGTTGACGAGTAACGTTATCACGACAGCCGCGACTACCGCAAGCACGAGCAGTGAGATATACAGTATCTTTCTTTTCTTGTCCTGTTTATCCCAGAACTGCCTGAACGCCGTTAGTACCGCCGTCGCCCGTTCCTTTGCTGTTGGCATAATTCTACTTAGTCTCCTCCGATTTTTCTTTTATACTACGC
>JAILFE010000447.1 GCA_024697725.1 Oscillospiraceae bacterium | reverse complement strand
CTGACATACCGGCGATTCCCAGCCCCAGTGGATATACGCTTTTTCGGGCTCCTCTATCGTCCTGAGCTCCGGGAGCGAAAGTCCCGCTTCGAGATAGAAATTCTGCAAAAGAGCGGTGGTATCCAGTTCCTTGATATATTTGCGGTTTATTTCCGCTCTTGTCCTGAAAAGACTGTTTGTAAGATGCACATTTTTTCTGTCAGCGGGTGTAAGTTTGTTTTCCATATTATTCTCCTTGTATCATATGATATTTTTTACTGCAGATACGTGATCTGCCGGCGGAGAGCTCCCGCGGGCAGACCGCGGCGTTAATGAACAACAGCTGTTCTGTAATGACCGCGTTTCTTGCATACATAAGGCGATCGATCAGAAGGGATCAGTCATATTAAGTTTTAACGCCTGTTCTTATGTAGTGGAAGAGATACTGCTGTGCTATGCCCTCGCAGCCTTTGGTGCATAACGGCATTCCCTGCGGATAGTATTCCGCCATTACACGCTTTATCCATACATCCTTCGGGAAGGCGTCGCACTTGTCCATGCCAAAGAGCATTATGCAGTCCGCGACCTTGGGACCTATACCCTTGACTTTCATGAGCTCTTTGCGCGCTTCGTCGGTCGGCAGGGCTGATATGGCGTCAATGTCGGTCTCGCCGCTTTCGAGGCGCGAACAGAGGTCAGCAAGGTATTTTCCTCTGAAGCCCGCACGCAGAAAAGCGAAATCATCCGCATCCATCCCGTAAAGCTGTTCCTTTTCGGGGAATCCGCCGAATCTTTCGCACAGTCTGCCGATTATTCCTTTTATCCTCGGGATATTGTTGTTCTGTGATATCACGAACGATACGGCGCATTCAAATGCGTCCTGCCGCAGGAGCCTTATCCCGGGTGCATAGCCGCAGGCTTTTCTCATCGTTTCGTCCTCGGAGAAGCGCTCCTTGAGCTCGCCGTAATCGCGCATCAGATCAAAATAATCCGCCCATATGCCGAGAAATTCTTCCTCCGTAGTGTCGCGGAAGGTGAAGATATCATCCTTCTGTGATACCGTCAGAGCCTTTCTGAGAAAAAAGCCGGTATAGGTATCGTCCCCCGCTTTTTCCCATCTGAACGCCTGACCGCAGTCGAGGGTCTGACCGAGATCGAGATCCTTCTGGCGCAGGACGATATCACTGCCTTTTTTATAATAATCCATAATTTATTATCGCCTTTATTTCTGATACTTCGGGGATATGCTCACAACGTCGTCGAATATCGACGTGAATCTCGGCGGGATGATCTTGTTTTTGTGGGTCTTGCCGAAATACCACATCGTGAATTTTGCATTGCTGCGGACATTTTCCAGAAAAGCCGAAAGCTCGGAGGTCTGCTGTGTCTCGAAGCCGAGAAAATCCTTTATCGAGGCGGGAGGCTCGTGTGTGATTATGTAATCGACGGCGTTGTCATGCTTTTTCAGGTTTTCGAGCCCGCGGTCGAACTCCTCGGCACAGGGCATCTCCTCTTCCCAGTAGCTGCGGGCGTCTATACGTTCCTCGGCATTCGCGGACTGGCCGCCGCCGAACGCAAAGAATCTGTAGCCGTCGAGCTCGTAGATATATCCGCGCTCGAGTGCGAGCAGATTGCCGCATATGCGCCGCACCTTTCCGCCGAAAAGCTCCTCCTCGGGGAATTTGTTCAGCAGGTCGAAATTTTCATGGCAGCCGTCAACAAACAGTGTGGTGAACTTCATGCTGCCTATTTTTTCACGGGCAGCTTTTTCCTTGGGGCTGTCATCCCAGATAAAGCCGAAATCACCGCATATTATAAGTATATCGCCCGCTTTGAGGCTTTTTATCTTTTTGTCCTTGAACCGCGTCATATCGGCGTGGGTATCTCCCGTTATACAGATCATATCGCTCCACCGTTCATATGCTTATGTATTTTTGTATATTATAGCACATTTATCCATAAAAGTAAAGAAAAATTATTAAAAATTGTACTTTTATTTCGGAGGTAATTTTGTTATAATATTTATATATCTGTCGTTGCGCCGTCTGCAGGCTGGATACTGTGCCGGCAGGGCTGACGTATGGCAGCGTCAGGCAGGGAAAGAAACAAAGCGCTGTCCCGGGCAGATCATACCCGGAAAAGATCATAGATACAGAAAATAAGGAGATGCTGCGCTGTGAAATGCGTTAAATATATCGCAGTGATGACAGCGATGATAATAATATCGGCATTTTTTACTGGGATATATGCCTCCGCTGTTTCCTTCAAGCCGAAATTCCAGATAGCCAGCGAGGCTGCGGTGATGATAAATCTCGATAAGGATATCACTGTATACGAGAAAAATGCCACGAAGAAAATGTATCCCGCATCGCTCACAAAGATAATGACGGCAATAGTCGTGCTCGACAATGTGGATGATCTTGAGCATACGAAATATGAAGCGCCGCTCGTAGTTTTTGACGATCTTTATCTCACCGGGGCTCTGACTCTCGGCTACTGCTACGGCGAGGTCATAACCGTCAAGGATCTTATGTACAGTATGCTCGTATATTCAGCGTGCGAATCTGCGGGGATACTTGCATATAATGTCGGCGGGGACAGTATGCAGAATTTCGTCGATATGATGAACAAAAAGGCGGAGGAGATAGGCTGCACCGGGACGCATTTCGTGAACCCGCATGGGCTGCACGACAAGAAGCAGTACACCAACGCTCATGATATGGCTCTTATCGCGGAATATGCAATAAAGAACTACCCCGAATTCACCGAGATCGCCTGCACGCAGGAATATACCCTCGGCGCGACCAATATCCATGACGAGGGCTGGAGAAAGATCACACATTCCAACAAGATGATGAATATGGCAAGCGAATATTATTATCCATATGCCAAGGGCATCAAGACCGGAACTACTGATGAATCGGGACGAAACCTCATATCAATGGCGGAGAATGACGGCAGCAGATATCTTCTTGTTACTATGGGCGCTCCGATGTACGATGAGGACGGGAACGATGTATACAGGAATTTCGAGGATCAGATAAAGCTCTATGAATGGGCGTTCGGTACGCTCTCATACAGGCAGATCGTCCCGAAGGGCAAGGAGATAACCGAGATCCCCGTGAGAATGGGAAACGATCAGGATTTTGTCCGTCTGGTCACGGCGGAAAGCGTGGAACAGCTCTGGTCATCGGAAATAGACGAGAATCAGCTCAAGAACGAGATAGATGTTTCCGGATATACCAATGAGGACAAATCGGTGGATGCGCCCGTGAGCCTCGGTCAGAAGCTCGGGACATATACTCTCTCGCTCAACGGCGAAGAGATATGCACGGTGGATCTTGTGGCACAGGAGAGCGTATCGCTTTCCTTTGTTGATTACAATATCAAAATGGCAAAGGACTTTTTCGGGTCGTTCTGGTTCAGGCTCGCGCTTATAATACTGGCGGTGCTGATAGTGCTCTATGCTGTGATAGTCCTGACGGTGAGCAGCAAGCAGCGCCGCAAGCTCAAGCGTGTGAGAAGATCGAGGAAATTCTGACAGACGGCATCATATAATGCCGCATGAACGCGGCGGAACGGAGGAAAACATATGGGAAGCAACAAAAGATTTTCGGGCGGCATCGCACTCGGCATCGTCGGGATCGTTTTTTCGGTGATATTTCCCGCTGCGGCTTACGGCACATCGGTGCCGGGGATAGTGCTGAGCGTGAAGAAGCTCCAGAAAGGCTACAGGGCGACGGCTGCGCTCGTGCTGAATATAGTTGCCGTATCTCTTGCGTTCGTGAATTCGGTTGTGGCGATCGTGATAACGGCAAGGGGCTTTTTCATGAAAAGAACGGGAGAGTTTTAAGGCCGTAAAGAATGAGGTAGGATATTGAACATATTCGGTTTTCTGAAATACTATAAGAAGGAGAGCATCTTAGGACCGCTCTTCAAGCTGCTGGAGGCATCATTCGAGCTTATGGTGCCTCTTATAGTAGCGCGTATAATCGACATAGGCATAAAAAACGGCGATAAGCCGTATATCATAAAGATGTGCCTTCTGATGCTGCTTTTTACCTTTGTGGGGCTCTGCTGTTCGCTCACGGCGCAGTATTTTGCGGCAAAGGCGGCGGTCGGCTTTGCCAAAAGAGTAAAGCACGCACTATTTGAGCATATAACCTCGCTTTCCTTCAGCGATACCGATGAGCTCGGTACATCGACCCTTATAACCCGTATGACAAGTGATGTGAATCAGGTGCAGAGCGGTGTGAATCTGACGATAAGACTGCTGCTGCGCTCTCCTTTTGTCGTCGGGGGAGCGGTGTTCATGGCGTTCACCGTTGACAAGACCTCTGCGCTGGTGTTCCCGGCGGTTCTGCCGCTGCTCTCGGCAGTGGTGTTCGGGATAATGTATCTGAGCATACCGCTTTATAGGAACGTCCAGCAGAAGCTCGACAAGGTGCTGCTGCGCACAAGGGAGAACCTCACGGGCGTCAGGGTGATAAGGGCTTTCTGCCGCGAGGACAGCGAAAGGACAGCCTTTGAGACGGAAAATACCGCGCTTGCGGGGATACAGAAATATGCGGGCAGGATATCCGCGCTGATGAACCCCGTGACCTATCTCATGATAAATATCGCGGTCATAGTGCTGATATACACGGGCGCACACAGGACGTATGACGGATATATAACACAGGGAGCGGTCGTTGCGCTCTATAACTATATGTCGCAGATACTTGTCGAGCTGATAAAGCTCGCAAATCTCATAGTCACCGTCACAAAGGCGGTGGCTTGCGGCAAGAGGATAAATTCGGTGTTCGCTGTCGGCACAAGGGAGGAAAGCACGGCATCTGAGGTGCCTGCCCCTGTCGGGGATAATGCCGTTGAATTCAGACACGCGGGGCTCACTTATAAGAACGCGGCGGACGAGGCTCTTACGGATATAAGCTTTGCCGCGAAAAAGGGCGAAACTATCGGTATAATCGGTTCGACAGGCTCCGGAAAAAGCACGCTCGTTAATATGATACCCTGCTTCTATCCCGCAACGGCCGGAAGCGTTCTGGTGAACGGCGTGGATGTCAAGGAATATCCGAAGGATGCGCTCAGGAGCAGGATAGGTATCGTCATGCAGAGAGCAAGGCTCTTCAGCGGCACGATACGCGAGAATCTGCTCTGGGGCAATGAGAACGCGACTGACGACGAGATAATGGATGCCGTGCGCATAGCTCAGGCGGGAGATGTCGTGGACGGCAGAAAAAAGGGGCTTGATGCCGAGGTCGAGCAGGACGGGCGCAATTTTTCGGGCGGTCAGCGCCAGAGACTGACGATAGCCCGTGCGCTCGTGAGAAGACCCGAGATACTTATACTTGATGACAGCGCCTCCGCTCTCGATTTTGCGACGGATGCAGCGCTGCGGAAGTCGCTTCGTGAGCTTGATTACGACCCGACGGTATTCATAGTATCGCAGAGGACATCCTCCGTGCGCTCGGCGGACAGGATAATCGTGCTCGATGACGGAAAGGTCGCAGGCACAGGCACGCATTTCGAGCTTCTGGAGAATTGTGCCGTATATCGTGAGATATACGATTCACAGTTCAGAAAGGAGAACGCATGAAGGAAAAAAAGAATGTGATGCCGGCGCTTAAAAGGACGATGCGGTATATCAGGAAATATTATGTACTGCTCGTGCTCTCGGTGATAACGGCTGCGGTGTCTGCGCTGCTCATGCTTTATATACCGATACTGGTCGGTGATACGATAGACTGTATAGTCGGCACGGGAGATGTCGGTTTTGAGAGAATAGCGGCACTTCTCACAAGGCTCGCGGCTGTTGCGGCGGCTGCGGCTGCGGCGCAGTGGGTGCTTAGCATGATAAACAACAAAATGACCTACGGCGTGGTGCATGATGTGCGCAACGACGCCTTCGCCAAGATACAGATGCTCCCGATGAGCTATCTTGATTCCCACCCCACCGGAGAAACGGTCAGCAGAGTCATCGCCGATGTGGATCAGTTCGCAGACGGTCTGCTCATGGGCTTTACGCAGTTCTTCACGGGGATAGTCACGATAATAGGGACGCTGGTGTTCATGCTGAGGATCAACGCAAAAATAGCGCTGCTCGTTATCGTGCTGACGCCGCTTTCGCTGTTTGCGGCGAAATTCATATCGGAGCATACCTATTCCATGTTCAAAAAGCAGTCCGAAACGAGAGCGGAGCAGACCGCGCTCACGGACGAGATGATAAGCGGTATAAAGGTCATGCAGGCGTATTCGCGCGAAAAGCAGACGCTCGAAAAATTCGACGAGATAAACGACCGCCTTGAAAAATGCTCGCTGAAGGCGATATTCTATTCCTCATTGACAAACCCCGTGACAAGGTTCGTCAATAATATGGTATATGCAGTGGTGGCGCTGGCGGGCGCGTTTTCTGTGATATCGCAGGCAGGCGCGGCTGCGGCATTCACGGTCGGCAGACTGGCGAGTCTTTTAAGCTATGCAAATCAGTATACCAAGCCGTTCAACGAGATATCGGGAGTTGTGACCGAGCTGCAGAACGCTCTTGCCTGTGCGGCGAGGATATTCGAGCTCATCGACGAAGAGCCTCAGACGCCCGATAAGACAGGCGCAGATGATATCGCAGAGATAAAGGGAAATGTCGGCTTTAATGATGTATATTTCTCCTATTCGCCCGAAAAGCCGCTGATACGTGATTTTTCGCTCGATGTCGGAGCGGGCAGGCGGATAGCGATAGTAGGTCCCACGGGCTGCGGCAAGACCACGCTCATCAATCTCATAATGCGGTTCTATGACGTGAACAGCGGCAGCATAACCGTTGACGGCACGGATTCAAGGGATATACCCCGGAGAGTGCTGCGCGGGAATATCGGTATGGTATTGCAGGAAACGTGGCTCAAATCGGGGACGATACGCGATAATATCGTCATGGGACGTCCCGATGCTTCGGATGAGGAGATCATAGCTGCGGCAAAGGCGGCTCATTCCTACGGGTTCATACGCCGTCTGCCGGACGGGTTCGATACCGTCATCGGCGAGGACGGGGGAAGTCTTTCACAGGGGCAGAAGCAGCTTCTGTGCATAACCCGCGTGATGCTCTGCCGTCCGCCGATGCTGATACTCGACGAGGCGACATCGTCTATAGATACCCGCACGGAGATAAGGATACAGGAAGCCTTTTCACGTCTTATGGAGGGTAGGACGAGCTTTGTTGTGGCGCATAGGCTCTCTACTATACGCGAGGCGGATGATATCATCGTCATGAAGGACGGGAATATCGTCGAAACAGGCAGACACGACGAGCTGCTGGCGAAAAACGGCTTCTATGCGTCGCTGTACAACAGCCAGTTCGCAGAATAAGCAGAAAGAAGTGATACTATGGATAAGATACTTCCGTTTGAAAGAAAGGTAAACTATTACGAGACGGACAAAATGGGCATCGTGCACCATTCAAACTACATCCGCTGGTTCGAGGAAACGCGGATATATTATCTTGAAGCCGCAGGATATCCGTACAGCAGGATGGAGGACGAAGGGATAATGATACCCGTCCTTTCAGCAGAGTGTAATTATAAAAATGCCGTCACCTTCGGCGAAACGGTATATATAACCGCACAGGTGCAGAAATTCAACGGTTTTCGCATGGAGATACTTTACACCGTGAAGGGTGGGGACGGTACGGTCAAGGCTGATGGGATGACCTCTCACTGCTTTGTGAATAAGGATATGAAGCTCGTGAGGACTAATAAGGAATATCCCGGGATATACAAAGTTTTTACCGGGCTTTGCGAAATGAGCGGACAACAATAAAAAAGCGGCAGTATTGCACAGATAACGCAATACTGCCGTATTTTTATTGTTTTACATCAAGGTTTTCAACAGTGAGAAAGCTGCATATCTCGTTGAGAGGTATCGGGCGGGAATATTTGAAGCCCTGGAGATACGACGCCTTCATGCCGATGCAGTCGTTCTCGTTCTTTTCGTCCTCTATGCCCTCGAAGAGAACGTCGTAATCGAGATTTCTGAACATTTCCGCGAAGGTGTTGACCATATAATGGTTGCGGTCGCTCTTTCCGGCTTCGATGAGCAGAGAGCGGTCGAATTTTATGATCTGGAAGGGCAGCTCCATGATGCGGTCGAAATTGGAATATCCCGTGCCGAAATCATCGAGATAGAACTGTATGCCGCGGCGGTTGAGATACTGTATCTTCGGCTTCAAAAGCTTGAAGCTGCTGATTATCTTCGATTCGGTGAGCTCGATAGCGATCTTCTCAAACGGCAGATCATACTTTCGGATGATGCCTATTATCTCATCGAGCGAGCCGTCTATCTCAAAATCCTGCACCGAGAAATTGATCGAAAAGCGGGTTATATCGTATCCTTCATCGAGGAACCGCCTCATTTCGCGGCAGCTCTTGTTTATTATGATCAGTGTCAGCGGATGTATAAGGTTGCTGCTTTCGGCGGCGGGGATGAATTCATCCGGGAACACCATTCCGATATCATCCAGATGCATACGCATGAGTATCTCGGCTGTATCGTAGCGCTTTTTCACGGTGTTGTATACCGGCTGACAGTATGCAAGTATGCGTTTGTCGTCGAGATCGCCGTTCTTGCTGATATCCTCAAGCTCACTGAGGATGCGTCTGCTGCGGATGAATATGCTGAAATCCTCGCTTGTTATGCGGAAGGAGGTGTTGTCGGGCATTTTGCTCTCGGTATGCTTGATAAGGTCGATATAGCTCTCAGCATCGGGCATCACCGGCGAGGATTCGAGCCCGATGAGCTTGTAGCGCAGCGGCAGACCGTGAAAGCTGTCAGTAAAGCTTGATGCAACGGTGCGCATCTCGTTCACGATCCCGGGATCCTTTTCCGTGGAATAGAGCATGACGATGCGGTCGTTCATAAGTCTGAAAATAACGCATCTGTGCGCGGATTCCTTGAAGAACCTTGTGTATGCCTCGCAGAATTCGGGAGAGGTCTTGTACCATTTTGAAAAGTTGTAGATATGTCCGCAGAGCAGCGCAAATCCTTTTTTCGACAGGATATAGTTCTCGACCTCGCTGAGGAAGATGTCGTTTTTCGCAGCGCCGGTCTCGGGGTCGTATGCGCCGGTATGGAACATGAATATCGCACCGAGAATCGGGATGAATTCCGAGAAGGTGATCCAGTAGGCATGGCCGAACAGGGTCTGCACTACAAGCAGTATCAGCGGGACTATCGTTATCCCCGCGATGCCCCAGCGTATCTTTGCCGTGATAAGCGAGCGCCTTGCGTTCAGGAGCACCATTATTATCAGAAGAGCAAGGCACTGGAATATATAGAACGGGTTCCAGCTGGTGTAATGGATGTAATTGTCATCGGTGATATAGAAGCCGGTATGCAGTACGGAAAAAATGATATCCGCAGCAACAGCTATGATACCGACAGTGCCGGTCAGAGTTTTCTGATAAAATGCCGTTTTGTCCGCTATACGCAGCGGTGTCCGGATGTATGCCGAAAACAGGAACAGGCAGGAGCCGATCGAAAGAAAATAAAGTGCTCTTGTGACATATATCAGCATATGGCTGCCGGGATAGGAGCTCATGATAACGAACTGGAAAAGGCGGAGCATTGCACCGATATAGCAGAACACTACCGAACGCAGGATCAGCTTCAGGTCGCTCGTGCGTCTTATCGAGCTCTGGAATATAAGCACAAATATTATCATGCACAGCGCCATTGACGCGATCTCGCCGATAGGGGATATCTGAGTTTCTACATATTCCGATACTGGAACAAGGTGGTCCACAGAGATCATAAATCATCACCGTCCGTTGCGGCCTGATAAACTATGTGCTGCAAAGCCGATTTGGGCTGCTTTGCAGCAGAGGGCGGTATAAACAGCGCATAGTATATCTTGATATCTTGTTTTGATATGCTTATTTTACTATATTTATCATCTTTTGTCAAGAATAATTGTTCAATACTATAAAATTCGGATTCCCGGAGTGAAATATTGTTATGTTGTACTATAAAAAATGTGCCGCAGAGCATTGCGGCACATTATAGGTCATATTCAGTCTTCATCGTCACCGATGTCGTATTCTCCGATCGCGTCGTTTATCTCGGAATAGCTGTATCCGAGCCGAGCAAGGGCATTTTTTACCTTTGCGGCGGCTTTGCGCGATGTGAGGAGATGGGCGTATTTATCCTCTATCAGCGCACACAGCCTTTCATACGAGCTTTCCTCGTAGATTTCAAGAGCTTCATCGGCTATATCTGAGGTTATGCCCTTTCTGATAAGCTCCTGCCGGGCGCGGAAGGTGCCGAAGCGCTTTCTTTCGCAGAAGTGCTCTGCGAGCATCTTTGCATATCGCCTGTCGTTGATTATGCCCTTTTCTGCCAGCATATCGCAGACCTCGAAGCAGATGTCCTCATCGTAATTCTCTTCGAGCTTGTGATATAATCCCGTGTAGCTGTATTCACTTCGGTCGATGAGATGAAGTGCGCGTTCTCTTGCGCGGCGCAGGGTGTTGGCGTGTTTTATCTCCTCGACGGCGCTTTCGGGGATATCCATATCTCGTGCGAGATTATACCGCTCGGCGATGCTTCTGTTTATGTAGAGCTTTTCCGTGCAGTCAAAGAATTCCACGCAGAGCGTATCGCCCTTGTAGGGGCTTATATCGAGTATCTTCATGCGGATAGGTTACGGGGCGGGGGTGAATTCTTCAAAGTCGTCATCTGCGTCGATATCGACCGCTATCGAGGGAGCGGCAGTATCGGGCTTGTCGTCGTCCTTGTCCTCGTTCACGGAAGCGGCAGCGGATGCAGCCTCGCTCACAGCGTTGTTCTTCTTCGCCTTTTTGGAGGTCATCAGGATAGTGTCGGCGTTGGCGATTATCTGGGATTCGATCTCCTTCATCACATCGGGATTCGATTTGAGATATTCCTTGGCAGCGTCACGTCCCTGACCGATCTTCTGATCCTTATAGGAATACCACGCGCCGCTTTTCTTGATTATCCCGAGGTCGGCTGCAACGTCGAGTATCTCGCCCGTTCTTGATATGCCCTGTCCGAAGAGCATATCGAATTCGCACTCCTTGAACGGCGGCGATACCTTGTTCTTGACTATCTTGCATTTTGTGCGGTTTCCGATCACCTCGGAGCCGTTCTTTATAGCCTCGCCCTTTCTGACCTCAATTCTTACGGAGGCGTAGAATTTGAGTGCGCGTCCGCCGGGGGTCGTTTCAGGGTTGCCGTACATAACGCCTATCTTCTCGCGTATCTGATTGATGAATACCGCCACGCAGTTGGATTTTGAGATGACGGATGTGAGCTTTCTCATCGCCTGTGACATCAGTCTTGCGAGCTGTCCGACATGGGCATCTCCCATATCGCCGTCTATCTCCGCCTTTGTCACCATTGCGGCAACGGAGTCGAGCACGATGCAGTCGATAGCGCCCGAGCGTATGAGCGCTTCCATTATTTCAAGTGCCTGCTCGCCGCTGTCGGGCTGCGAAACGAGAAGGTTGTCAATATCCACGCCGAGAGCCTGGGCATATACGGGGTCGAGAGCGTGCTCAACGTCGATGAATGCCGCATATCCGCCGGCTTTCTGTGCTTCTGCTATTATCTGGAGAGCAACGGTTGTCTTGCCGGAGCTTTCGGGTCCGTATATCTCGACGATCCTTCCGCGCGGAACGCCGCCGATGCCGAGCGCGAGGTCGAGCATCATCGAGCCTGTCGGGATATGATCCACATTATAGCTGAAGGCTTCGCCGAGACGCATGACCGCGCCCGCGCCGTAGCTCTTTTCGATCTGTGCTATCGCCGATTTCAGCGCCTTCTGCTTGTCCTCAGCGGAAAGCGGCTTGACAACGGTCTCTGATTTCTTTGAACTGTCTTTCTTCTTGTCGGGCATATCTTTTCTTTCCTTTCACATTATTATGTAATCAAAATCAAGTTATCAAAGCTCACCGTGTGCGTGTCTTGTCACATGGCAGCCGATATTGACCGCAACTGGCAGTCCTGCGATATGTGTAGCATACTGTTCTATAGCAACGTTCAGAGCGGTGGTAGTTCCGCCGAAGCCCTGAGGACCGATCCCGAGCCTGTTCACCTTTTCGAGTATGTTCTTTTCCATATCGGCATAGAGCTTCTTGGGATTTTTTACCGATATATCGCGGCAGAGCGCCTTTTTTGCCAGCAGAGCCGAATACTCGAAATCGCCGCCTATGCCGACTCCGACCACCATAGGCGGACAGGGATTGCTCCCCGCTGCCGAAACGACCGAAACGACATAATCCTCGATATCCTCCGCCGACGCAGACGGCGTGAACATTTTAAGCTGTGACATATTCTCGCTCCCGAAGCCCTTCGGACAAACATCTATCGTCACCTTGTCGCCCTCGGAAACGGTCGTATGTATCACAGCGGGGGTGTTGTTGTTGGTATTCACTCTTTCAAGCGGGTCTCCGACTATCGAAAGACGCAGATACCCCTCGGTATACCCCTTTGCAACGCCTCTGTTTATCGCGTCATAGAGCGATCCACCGGTAAAATGCACATCCTGACCGATATCAAGGAATATCACAGCCATGCCCGTATCCTGACAGATCGGGATATGCTCGTTCCTTGCGGCGTCGATGTTCCGCGCAAGATCGGAGAGAACCTCTCTCCCGGTCGGGGACTGCTCCTTTTCGGGAGAGCATTTTATACATTTCTCAAGAGTTTCGGGGAGACAGAGATTTGCCTTTATGCAAAGCTCTGCCGTCAGCTTTTCTATCTCGCCAACATTTATATCTTTCATAGCTCGGATGCTCCTGTTCGTTATCGGTGATTATTACTGTACAGGAAGCGCTGATCAAAGGCACAGCCATCGCTTCTGACACTCGAAAAGCCATGACTGAGAGTGTCATGAAGCGATTTGATCAGCGGTTCCTGTATACTATCCTGCCGTTTATCATAGTAAGCA
This sequence comes from Oscillospiraceae bacterium, assembly GCA_024697725.1. GTDB lineage: Bacteria > Bacillota > Clostridia > Oscillospirales > Ruminococcaceae > RGIG4694. The sequence goes on along the minus strand of JAILFE010000447.1, from coordinate 7,381 downwards.
GATTTTCCGACATTATATCGAGTATATCGCCGCTCGGCATTATGATATCCGCGTCCTTGCCGACCTCGAGCGAGCCTGTCAGATCATCTATGCCGGTTATGCGTGCAGCGTTTATGGTGATCGCGCGGACAGCCTCGTCACGCGGCAGCCCCGCCTTTACACAGAAAGCCGCACTTGCGGGGAGATAATCCACCGGGACTTCGGGGTGATCGGTGCATATCGATATCATGACGCCGCTTTCATGCAGCAGTGCGGCATTTTTGAGTGTGGCGTGCGCAAGCTCGGGCTTGCCGCGGTCGCATATTATAGGGCCTATGTTCGCGCAGAGGTGTTTTTCTGCGAGCAGATCGGAGATAAGATGTCCTTCGGTGCAGTGTACCAGCACAAGATCAAGTCCGAATTCCTCGGATATGCGCACCGCTGTCATGATATCATCCGCACGGTGGCAGTGAAAATGCGCCTTTACCTCTCTGCGCAGCAGCGGGATAAGCGCCTCGGATTTCATATCAAAATCGGGCATATCTGCGTCATCTTCCGCAGCGGCACGCAGATCGCTCTCATAGCGGCGGGCAGTGAAGAGCGCCTCGCGTATCAGTGCCGCAGTCGCCATACGGGTCATAGGGGTCTCGTCGCGGTCGGAATAGCAGCCCTTGGGATTTTCGCCCAGAGCGAATTTTATCGCGGCGGGGCGTATCAGCATCTCATCGGCGCATCTGCCGGCGGTCTTTATAGCGATAAGGCTCCCGCCTATGGGATTTGTCGAGCCGACACCCGTGACAGCGGAGGTCACCCCGCATTTTACGGCATCGGCGAAGCAGTTGTCCATGAAATTCAGACCGTCTATGGCTCTGAGCTGCGGAGTTACGGGGTCGCTCGCCTCATTCACATCCTCGGCCTCGACAGAGCCGCCGTCGCCGATAAAGCCTATGTGCGAATGGCTGTCGATAAGGCCGGGCATGACGGTATGCTTGTCTGCATCGATATCATCGGGAGATATATGCGGCGGTGTCCCCTCCGAAAGCTCTGCTATCACGCCGTTTTCTATGCGTATATATCCGTTTGCGATGACAGGAGAGGTGACGGGGTCTATCCTTGCATTATAAATATACATTATATAAAGTACCTTTCAAAGTCATCAGCCGAGACCGCATTCGTCATAATCCTTCCAGCGTTCGTTATAATTATAGTTGCTGACCATTCTGTAAACTATATACCCTGCGGAAACAAGGAAAAAGAAAAGTGCCGTGATTATAGGGAAAGAAACATGAAGAAGCCTCATAAGCTCTGATTTATCCGCGTCTTTTCCGGGATAGGATGACGGTCTGCTCTTTGAACTCATATCAGTACCTCCGTGCATTAATATAGTATATGCGATGGGGATATCCCCTTTACTATACCATTATAATACAGCTTATAAGAAAAGTAAATAGCTTTGAGCGATTTTTTTGCCGGCTGGCAAAGCTTGCAGACTTTGCTTCCGGGCAGATCTGCGGTTGATTTCCTTCGCCGAGGGCTGTTACAGCGGGGGAATCACGATTTTTTACCTTATGCATAAATATTTTTGGGATCATACAATATAATTATGCAAAGAATACAAATAATTCCTTTTGCGAAATAAGAAAAATGTCGGATGTTGTATATTTATTCATTTTTCTACGACAAAAACGACACAAATCAGGGGCTCTGCGGTATCGGGCGGCGCAGCTGTGTGATGTTTGGCTAATCTGCCGAAAAAACAAGTGTTCTGATGCGAGATTGTAATAATTTGAGCGCCGGAAAATGTCGATTTTCAATATTTTATTATGCAGATTAGACAAAACGCCGCCCGAAACGGCTGTTGACAAAACGGGGTTTGTTACTGTATAATTACACCTGTTACAAGTTGTAATCGGTTTGTAACAAATAGAAATCTATTTGTTACTTTTGATTTTACGATTGGAGAGAACAAAATGAAAGAATTATTCAAACTCGGCGAAAAGAAGGGCACAGCGAACATAAAAAAGAGAATAGTATCGCTCAGTGCTGCAAGCGCCGCACTTCTGGCTGTCGGTGCCTTTTCACTGGCAGCAGGGATCTCGAACAGCGGCGAGCTCGCCGCACAGGACGCAGACCTTTCGGCGTACAGATATGAAAAGGCTGCGGTAGAAGCACCCGCATCGCTCCCCGAGACGGAAGACGGTGCAGAAAAGGAATACAGCGTGACTGTTACGGCAGACGGCAAGAAGATCACAGTCAAAGCGTCCGGCAAGGTATCGGATGCGCTGAAGGCTGCGGGCATCACAGTAAATGCGAACGACCTTGTGAATATCAGCGAGGATGAGCCTCTCAACGAAAATACAGAGATAGTTGTACAGCGCGTGCAGTACTTCAAAAGAACAAATGTGAAGAAAATAGATTACGCCACCGAATACCGCGATGATGATGAGCTCGACGAAGGCGAGAGCGTAGTTGTCGTTGACGGCGAGGAGGGCGAAATGGTCATTGAGTCGATCGTGAAGAAGATCGACGGCAAGGTGGTCGCATCAAGAGTCACAAACAAAGAGATAAGGACAGAGCCTACCGATGAGATCATATCCCGCGGTACACGCTCCGCAGATGACGCAGAGGAGGACGCTGACGAGGAGAGCACTGAGATCGCCGTTTCCGAAGACGAGAGCGCCGAGGACAGCGCCGAGGAAGAGTGGACTTTCGTAGATGATACCCCCGCAGAGGACACGGACGAAGAAGATGATTATGCAGATCAGCCCGAAAAGGACGAGGGTGAGGCTGTTGACGAGGATCATACCGAGGATTCACAGGATGATGCTGTTGGTGTCATGACATCCGCCGATGTGAGCTGCATATCACATCTTACTCCCGATGCACCGATAGAGCTCGATGAAAACGGCATACCGGTATCGTATCAGAGAACGGTATACGGAAAATCCTGCGCATACACAGCGGGCGAAGGTGCGCTCATGTCTACGGGCAAGGCTGTGGATCAGGGCTATGTAGCAGTAAATCCCGATATCATCCCCTACGGCTCGAAGCTCTATATCGTTGCCGATGACGGCGAGGTATACGGCTACGCTATCGCTGCCGATACAGGCGGATCTGTCCGCAGGAATGCGATCGTTGTGGATCTCTTCATGTGGAGCTATGACGAATGCATCCAGTGGGGCGCAAAGAACGTTACGATATACATAATCGAAGAAGGTTAATGGCTGTCTGCCGGGAAAATAGTGCCGCAGTGTTTCCGATATTCTTTTCGGAAATGCTGCGGTTATTTTATTATTCCCGATTTTCCGGCAGAGCGCATATGTTACAATATGTTGAAATTTTTACGGTATTTATTGCAATCATGACTGTATTATGATATAATATTATGGTATGGTCGGATATATTGTCCGACCGATTAGAAGCTTTCTATCACGAAGTAATATGATATATTTACGAACGGTGGTCTTTTGCTATGGAATTTCTTGAACAGCTTATAAACGGGCTGAATCTCGGCAGTATATACGCTCTGATCGCACTCGGATATACGATGGTGTACGGCATTGCCAAGATGCTGAACTTCGCTCACGGCGATATCATCATGGTCGGCGCGTATACGCTCTCTGTCGCGGTATCTACATTCAATGTGAATCCGGGGCTCTCGATAATCATCAGCATGATCGTTTGCGCGGCGCTCGGCATACTCACCGAGAAGATCGCGTACAAGCCGCTGAGAAAGGCGTCTCCGCTGACGGTGCTCATCACGGCGATCGGTGTCAGCTATTTCCTCGAAAGTCTCGCGCTTCTGATATTCGGCTCGAAGCAGCGCAAGGTCGCATCCGTTATAACTATGAAGCCTCTGTCGATAGGCTCGTTCGAGCTTACGGGCGAATCTATAGTGACGCTCGGTGTGACAATCATCATAATGGTAGCGCTCACACTGTTCATAAACAAGACCAAGACAGGCAAGGCGATGCTTGCCGTTTCGGAGGACAAGGGCGCGGCACAGCTCATGGGCGTAAATGTCGATTTCACGATATCTGTCACATTTGCGATAGGTTCGGCGCTCGCAGCCGTTGCGGGAACGCTTTTCACCTCGTCCTACGGATTCGTCGGACCGTATACCGGAGCGATGCCCGGAATAAAGGCATTCGTTGCGGCGGTGCTCGGCGGTATCGGTTCGATACCCGGGGCTATGCTCGGCGGTATCATACTCGGTATAATCGAGAGCTTTTCCAAGGCTTATATATCCACACAGCTTGCTGATGCTATCGTGTTCGGAGTGCTCATAGTCGTGCTGCTCGTCAGACCGACGGGTCTTCTCGGCAAGAAGCGCATGGAAAAGGTATGACAAGGGGCGGTGGATATGAAGAAGATAATAAACAAAAAGAATATCATTGCCGCCGCCGTTGCGGTCGGCGTATATATACTTATCACGGTGCTGTGCTCGGCGGGATTGCTTTCAAGACACTATCAGTCGCTGCTCGTGCCGATAGGCATCAATGTCATACTTGCGGTATCGCTCAATCTCACGGTCGGTTTTCTCGGTGAGCTGACGCTCGGTCACGCGGGCTTTATGTCGGTCGGGGCGTATGCGGGATGTCTTTTTACGCTGTACAGCGATCTGCCGACAGTGATAGAGCTCCCTCTGGCTATAATCATCGGCGGCGCAGTCGCTGCGGTATTTGGCGTGATAATCGGCATACCTGCGCTCAGGCTGAAGGGCGACTATCTTGCGATAGTAACGCTCGCGTTCGGCGAGATAATCCGTTCCGTTATAACGAACCTCGATGCGCTCGGCGGTGCGGGAGGACTCAAGGGTATCGACAAGTCCTCCGGCTTTACAAGCGTATATATACTTCTGCTCATAACCGTGCTCGTGAGCGTCACTCTCGTGGATTCAAGGCACGGCAGAGCGATAACCGCGATAAGGGACAATGTCATTGCAGCCGAATCCATAGGGATAAATGTAGTGTTCTACAAGCTGCTGGCGTTCGTATCGGCTGCCTTCTTCGCGGGAGCGGCAGGAGTGCTCTACGGGCATAATCTCGGAATACTCAAGCCCAATACCTTCGATTTCAACAAGTCTATAGAGATACTCGTCATAGTCGTGCTCGGCGGCATGGGCAGCATAAAGGGCTCGATAATCTCGGCAGTGATAATAACTCTTCTGCCCGAGGTGCTCAGAGGGCTCGATGATTACCGTATGCTGATATATTCCATCGTGCTGATAGCTATTATGATCGTGAACAACTCCAGCAAACTCAAGGCGGCAAAGGAAAAGTTCATTGAAAAAATCAGATCCGGAAACACTCCGGCAAAGGAGGATGCTTGATATGGCTCTTCTTGAAGTGAACGGACTGGGTATAAAATTCGGCGGGCTCCGCGCCGTGGACGATCTTACGATGAAGATAAACAAGGGACAGCTCTACGGGCTGATAGGCCCCAACGGTGCCGGAAAAACAACGGTGTTCAATATGCTCACGGGCGTGTATGCGCCTACGAACGGCGGATTCACTCTTGACGGGGAGGCGCTTGCGGGCAGATCGCCGATAGAGATAAACCGCAAGGGCATTGCGAGGACATTCCAGAACATACGCCTTTTTTCTGGCATGACCGTGCTTGACAATGTAAAGGTCGGGCTCCACAACAGCAAGAAATACAACGTATTTGAGGGTATATTCAGACTTCCGCGCTATTTCCGCGAGGAAGCGGAAATGGACGAGCGTGCCGAGGAGCTTCTGAAGGTATTCGGGCTTGAAGGCGAAAAGGAAACTATGGCGCGAAATCTTCCCTACGGACGGCAGAGAAAGCTTGAGATCGCACGAGCACTGGCGACAGACCCCAAGCTCCTGCTGCTCGATGAGCCCGCTGCGGGAATGAACCCCAACGAGACTGCGGAGCTCATGAAGACCATACGCTATGTGCGCGATGAGTTCGATATGACGATACTTCTCATCGAGCATGATATGAAGCTGGTGGGCGGCATATGCGAGGAGCTGACCGTGCTGAATTTCGGTCAGGTGCTGGCACAGGGAAAGACCTCTGAGGTGCTCAACGATCCCGAGGTCATAAAGGCTTATCTGGGCGAATGATTATCGCATTACAGAAATGATTTCCGGAGGGTACGCCAATGGCAATGCTTGAAATAAAGGATCTGAACGTATACTACGGGATGATCCATGCTATAAAGGGCATCTCGTTCGAGGTGAACGAGGGCGAGATCATAGCACTTATCGGTGCGAACGGCGCTGGCAAGACCACCACGCTGCATACGATAACCGGACTTATCGGCGCAAAGAGCGGCTCTATCACCTTTGAGGGCGAGGATCTGCTGAAAACGCCGCCGCACAGGATCGTATCAATGGGTATGGCTCATGTGCCGGAGGGAAGGCGTATATTCCAGGAGCTGACGGTGCTCGAAAATCTGAAGCTCGGGGCATATACCCGCAAGGACCCGAAGGAGGTCGCCGAAACGCTGGAGACGGTATACGACAGGTTCCCGAGACTAAAGGAGCGCCGTTCTCAGATCGCGGGGACGCTTTCGGGCGGTGAACAGCAGATGCTCGCTATGGGACGCGCACTTATGTCACACCCGAAGATAATACTTATGGATGAGCCGTCTATGGGTCTTTCTCCGCTTTATGTGAACGAGATATTCGATATAATACGATCTGTCAACAGCTCGGGTACAACGATACTTCTCGTTGAGCAGAACGCGAAAAAGGCACTGGCTGCGGCAAACAGGGCATATGTCCTTGAGACCGGAAAGATCGTTCTTTCGGGCGACGCAAAGGAGCTCATGAACGACGATTCGGTAAAGAAAGCATATCTCGGAGAATGATACGAGGGAGGATGATCTTATGTCAGATTATGTTATCACCATTGCAAGGACCTTCGGCAGCGGCGGAAGGACTATCGGAATCATGCTGAGCGAGGCGCTCGGGATCCCGTATTATGACAAGGATCTTATCCGCCTTGCATCGGATGAAAGCGGCATAAACGAGTCGCTTTTCGGTATGAATGACGAATACGCGAAAAAGACTATCTTCAAAAAGCCGCCTGTTTATGACAGGACTGTGCTGCCGCCCGACGACCCGGACTTCACATCCGCAAAGAATCTTTTCAATTTTCAGGCAAAGACCATTGAAAAGCTTGCGGATAAGGAAAGCTGCATAATCATCGGAAGATGTGCGGATCATGTGCTCAAAGACCGCAAAAACGTTCTGAGGGTATTTATCTGGGCGGACAGGGCGCACTGCATCGAGAATGTCATGCGCATTAATTCGGTGGTGGACAAGAAGGAAGCCGTAAAGCAGATCGAGCGTATCGACAAGGAAAGAAGCACATACTACAAGAACTATACCGGCCGCAGCTGGGACGATGTGCGCAATTACGACCTTTG
>JAILFE010000417.1 GCA_024697725.1 Oscillospiraceae bacterium | reverse complement strand
CCCGCGTCTCCGACGAGTTTTTTCATTATAAATTCCGCCATCGGCGAACGGCATATGTTGCCGTGGCATACAAATAAGATGCGTATCATATATTTTATCCTTTACATTCTGCGCTGTTCTATCGTGTTTCTGCCTTTATATCATATCATAATCCTTTCAATTCATCACGTCAAAACGGGCAAAAATACACCTTTTTTCCTCCTGCTCCGTATATATCTCTACAAATCCGGAATACAGGGGTTGAAATATGGAAAAAAAACTGATATAATAGTATATATTTTGACGGCGGTTTCGCTGAAAAGGGGTCGCAGAATGGAAAATATTGTCAGTCTGAAAAATATAGTTGTGGAATTTGAGGATCACGAAAGGATACTGAAGGATATCAGCCTGGATATAAAGGATAAAGAATTTGTCACGTTCCTCGGGCCTTCCGGCTGCGGAAAAACAACAACACTGCGCATTATCGCCGGTTTTCTTGAACCTGCAAGCGGAGATGTCCTGTTCGAGGGGAAACGCATAAACGGAGTGCCGCCCCATAAGCGTAATGTCAATACCGTGTTCCAGCGGTATGCGCTCTTCCCGCACCTGAATGTCTATGAGAATATCGCCTTCGGTCTGCGCGTCAGCCGCGTCCCGGATAAGGAGATCATCAGCAGGGTCGGAGAGATGCTCGAAATGGTGAACCTCAAAGGCTTTGAAAAACGCTCCGTAAACCGTCTGTCGGGCGGTCAGCAGCAACGCGTGGCGATAGCAAGAGCGCTGGTAAACCGCCCGAAGGTGCTGCTGCTGGATGAACCGCTCGGCGCTCTGGATCTCAAGCTGCGCAAAGAGATGCAGATAGAGCTGAGAAGGATACAGCAGGAACTGGAGCTTACCTTTGTCTATGTCACTCACGATCAGGAAGAAGCACTCACCATGAGCGACAGCATCGTTGTCATGAACAACGGTCATATCCAGCAGATCGGCTCGCCTACAGACATATACAACGAACCTGTAAACGCCTTTGTTGCGGATTTTATCGGCGAGAGCAACATACTTTCCGGGAAAATGCCGAAGGACTGCCTCGCAGAATTTGCTGGGCAGCAGTTTGAATGTGTGGACAAGGGTTTTGCGCCCGGCGAAGCAGTCGATGTGGTCATCCGTCCCGAGGATGTAAAGATCGTTCCGGCGGCGGATGCAAAGCTCACCGGAACGGTATGTTCGGTCGTTTTCAAGGGCGTTCATTATGAGATGCTCGTGGACAGCGGCGATCTTCAGTGGGTGATACACTCCACAAAGGCAGAGCCGACAGGCTCAAAGATAGGCATGGCTCTGGACCCCTTCGATATACACATTATGAAGAAAACGGAGGCGGAATGATATGAAGCTGAAAGTGTTTTCCGCACCATACCTTATCTGGATGGCTGTATTTATAGTAGTCCCGCTGCTGATGGTCGTCTATTTCGCTTTTACGGATGACGCAGGCCATTTCACCATGCAGCATATCTCGGATGTTGGACAGTATGCGAATATATTCGTGCGCTCGGTATGGCTCTCGCTCGTTGCAACGGCAGTATGTCTGGTAATGGCGTATCCTGTCTCGTTCATGCTGTCGCGCATGGACAAGCACCGTCAGGGCACCATGCTCATGATCGTGATGCTGCCCATGTGGATGAACTTCCTGCTGCGCACTTATGCATGGATGACCATCCTCGGCAATAACGGCATCCTCAATCACCTGTTGAGCCTTGTCGGTCTCGGTCCGTATAAATTCATCAACACCTCCGGTGCGGTCGTGCTGGGCATGGTGTACAATTATCTCCCGTTCATGATACTGCCGCTCTATTCGGTCATGGTAAAGATAGACCACAGCCTGCTGGAAGCAGCCTCAGACCTCGGATGCAGCTCACGGAGCACGCTGCTGCGCGTGGTGCTCCCCCTGAGCGTTCCGGGCATAACCTCCGGGATCACGATGGTTTTCGTACCGGCGATATCGACATTCATCATATCGAGGATGCTCGGCGGCGGCTCGAATCTGCTGATCGGAGACCTGATCGAAATGCAGTTCCTCGGCAATGCATACAATCCGCATCTCGGCGCGGCGATATCTCTGGTGCTCATGGTGATGATACTCCTCATCATGACGCTCATGAATCAGTTCGATCCGGACGAACAGGTGCTGATGTGAGCCGGAGACAACAGGAGGGATCAAATTGAAAAAGCTCGGAAAGATCTATATGGCGCTGGTGCTGCTGTTTCTCTATGTACCGATATTCGTGCTGATCGTTTTCTCGTTCAACGAGACCAAGAGCCGCAGCGTATTCAGCGGATTCACACTGGACTGGTATGTGCGCCTTTTCCACAACAGGATAATCATATCATCGCTGATAAACACCATCATCATCGCAGCGGCGGCGAGCATCATCTCCACGATACTCGGAACGCTCGCGGCGATAGGCATAAACAGCATGAAAAAACTGCCGAAAACGGTAGTTATGAACGTGAACAATATCCCTATAATCAACCCGGAGATAGTCACGGGCGTTTCGCTTATGCTGCTGTTCGTATTCTTTGCCGCCCGCATGAACTTTGAATTCGGCTTCGGGACGCTGCTCATCGCGCATATCACCTTTGACGTTCCGTATGTCATACTGAACGTCATGCCGAAATTCAACCAGATGGATCCGCATCTCTATGAAGCGGCTCAGGATCTCGGATGCAGCCCGCTGAAGGCATTCAGCAAAGTCGTGCTGCCGGAGATAATGCCGGGCGTGATATCCGGCTTCCTGATGAGCTTCACTTATTCGCTGGACGATTTTGTGGTCAGCTATTTCACGACAGGTTCTTCTTCGCAGACGCTCCCTATCACGATCTATTCCATGACCCGAAGGAAAGTCTCGCCGGAGATCAACGCGCTGTCGACCATCATCTTTGCGGTAGTCGTTATAGTGCTGCTGATAAAGCACACCGTCGAAACACGCTCCGCACACAAGAGCTCTGCGCAAGGAGGCTGAACCATGTTAAAGAAACTGCTGTCTGCCGCCGCCGCGCTGGTATTGTTTGCGGGGACCTGTACCGCCTGCAGCGCCGCTCCCTCCGATGCACCGGAAGAAGAGGCGGAAGAGGAGACCGAAGAACAGACCCTTACTATCGAAGACCCGGACTATTACACCCGCTTCAGGGGCAAGAACATATCCATAAATGTATACAACTGGGGCGAATATATCTCGGACGGCGCTGACGAGGGCACTCTCAATGTAAATCTGGAATTTGAAAAGCTCACCGGCATCACCGTGAATTACACGAACTATGCCACCAACGAGGAGATGTATGCCAAGCTGAAAGGCGGCGGAACGGCTTATGATGTCATAATACCGTCCGATTATATGATCTCGAAGATGATCCGGGAAAAGATGATACAGCCTCTCAATTTTGACAACATCCCGAATTACAGATATATCATGGACAACTTCCGAGGTCAGGGCTATGACCCGGACAATGAATATTCCGTACCTTATACATGGGGAACGGTAGGCATAATCTATGATACGACGATGATAGATATCCCGAAGGAGGATATAGACTGGGATCTGCTCTGGAATCCCGATTATGCCGATCAGATACTCATGTTCGACAATCCGCGCGATGCATTTGCCATCGCAGAGCTGACACTTGGGTTCTCGATCAACACGGAAGACACTGACGAGCTGGAACAGGCTGCCTTCAAGCTGTTCCAGCAGAAGCGCATCGTGCAGGGCTATGTCATGGATGAAGTGTTCGACAAAATGGAGGCAGGCGATGCCCTTATCGCTCCGTACTACGCGGGCGATGCGCTCACGATGCTCGAAAACAATGATTCGCTGGATTTCGTCATTCCGAAGAGCGGTACGAACCTGTTCGTGGATGCCATGTGCATACCGTCCACAGCACGTCAGAAGGAAGCCGCGGAGATGTATATAAACTTCATGTGCGAGCCTGATATCGCATTCGCCAATATCGACTACATATGCTATTCAACTCCCAATTCCGCCGCATACGAAATGCTCGACGAGGAGACCCGCGAGAGCCCTGTATGCTATCCCGATGAAGACTTTATCGCGGACAAGACAACTGTATTCGTATCGCTGTCCGAAGAAGCCAACCGCAAAATGCAGGATCTGTGGACAGAAATGAAATCCGCAGAGGATGAAAAGACCAACAAATGGATCACTCCTGTATTCCTTATAGTCTGCATCGCCATGACAATATTTGTACTGATACACAGGAAGATAAAGGAGAAAAAGGATATATTCTGACGGCGGCCTGACACGATCAGACTGAACGTGTATGTGATTTCCTGCCATGACAAATACCTCCTATGGTTTCTTTTATACCATAGGAGGTATTTTTGTCGCTGTACGTTTTTATGGTCCGGTTCACTCATTTTATTCCTGATTATATACCGGGAACCTGATATAATCAGTGCGTGCCCAATATCCGCCCGCAGGGCGGTTATTGGCAGAAGCGGCAGACATTATATGATACCGGCAGTTTCAATGGATATACCCTCTGCTTTTCTTATTACTTCGGCAATTAAACATAGAAATCTATATGCATTCTGGGAAAATACAGCTTCAATTTATATATTAGTATATCGGCAAATGATCGCCGAAGTAATAACGTATCAGCCGAATGCTTTCTTTACATTGGCGGATGTGAGTTTGCGCTGATCGGATGAAATACACTTGAAAGATGACTTCTTGTTTTCTTTGAGGAGCTTCTTGTATTCAGCGGCAGATATCTCGCCGTCACTGCAGCTGTAATAAAGCTCGTCGGTAACAGGACTGACATCACATGAGATCGCCAGTCTTTTCTCAATATATCCCTTATTCAGAGAGCAGAAAGAGCAGCTTGACGATTTGTATTTGCTCACCGATGCCGAGAACATCAGCTCCTTTTTGTCCGGGGTGATATATGTTTCGTATTTGGGGCTTGCATCATATGAGTAGATATATGTATCATTCTCTCCGAAATACTGTATCCTTTTGTCACCGAATGTAAATATCATTGTTCTTGAGCCGGTGCGCACAAACAGTTCCGGGGTCTTGTCACCGGTGATATCATAGGTATAGAAATATGCCGATCCGTTGTCGGTCACTCCGAATGTTTTGTCCTCATATCCCCCGGTCAGGAATTTTGAATACGCCTTCTTATAGTCCGAAACACCTTTTATGGCATATGAGATACTGTCCTTGTTGAGCTTATAGCTGCGTCCGAGAGTGACAAGATCATTGCCGCACAGGTCGGATAATTTTTCGTAGTATTTATCACTGCTGACCTTTTTGCCGTCTATCTTATAGTCCAAGCTGTAATTGCTGCTGTTATATGTTTCGCTGTAGGTCTTGACCGTTTTCAGTGAACTTCCCGACAGCTTTGTAAATTTGTATTCGCGGAGCTCGCCTTCGGGAAGGTAGCCGGAGAGTATGCCGCTCGAAGGATAAAAGTCAAGCGTTCCGGTCGAACCGATCTCGCCTGCCGATACGGCTTTTCCGTTTGAGTAGGTGTATACTCTGCATTTTACGCCGTAAGTATAATCAGACAGACCCGGTGAGATGATGAGTTCCGGAGTTCCGTCCGAATTGAGATCATAAACTGAGAAAGCCTTCCCGCCTTCCGATTTTTTATCGGAGCTTTTCAGTTCTTTGGTGAGAAGCTCGGCATAGGATGTTTTCCAGCTGCCTGCTGCGGACGGAGTGACCGCGAGAAGCGATGCGGATATTGCAGCAGCGCACATCACAGACAGGAATCTTGAGATCTTTTTCATTGCGATAACCCTCTTTCGTTTTATTCGATTGAGCAGACGGTAACACTGCGATCATTTGTACTTATCAATCATATCACACCGCGCCCGGAAAAGCAATGTCCCAAAGGGACAATCTTTCTGTTTTTGCCCCGTTCTGACTTGATGAAACGGCAGGATCATGCTATAGCAGCTATAGTAAACGACACCATTTGAACCAAAAAGCCAAGGCAATACCGCACAGCCATAGTACGGTATTGCCTTGATTTTCTGCGTGTCATGTCGCGCATGAGGGATGAACATATATATCCATATATGTTATGCCGTCCTTTTCGTATTCATACTCAAAACAGCCGAGCGTATCATCGGGGAGCTTGTCCTTGGAACCTGCCTCCCGGAGATACTCCATAATGTGCTTGTAGCCCACGGGTATCCTCTCGAACGGCTGAACGAACGGGTCGGCTACAGTTATCACGGCGTAATCCGTCTCGCTGTTCCGGCAGTACTGCACTCCCTCGCAGTCGGTCCGGAAGCCCTCGGGGAGCACGTAAGCCGCAGCGTAGCCGTGAAGCCCGAACCGCATCTGCTGTTCCTGAGATACGAACGGGAAATCCCAGCCGATGAGCTTTGCATCGGGATGAGCCGCCAGCAGACCGCTCCTTGTGCCCCAGTTTTTAAGATATTCCTGAACGTCCGATTCGGGATTCGGCGATATCATGACATATTTTGCCATTCCGAACGCAGGTACTTTCTTTATCGTCACTTCGGAATATATCCCGCCCTTCGCAGTCATATCCTGCCTGACAAGCTCGTCCAGATTGCACGAGAATACCGAGCATATCTCCGTCAGCTTGCCGAGCTCGGGCGTCACCTCATCGGATTCCCAGCGTGATACCGTCTGCCTCGTCACGTTCATCATTTCGGCAAACTGTTCCTGTGTGAATTTCTTCTGCTTCCGCAGATAGCTGATATTATTTCCTATACTCATATTTCCATCTCCTGTAGTTGATACGATCTCAGCGCCTTGATCTTATATATAGTCAACGACATTGGAAATTGCACATTCAGTCAAGCATAGCTTTGCATATATGAGCTTTGCGCAGACTGAATGCAGCAATTTCATTGTCGTTGACTATAAGTATAGCACATACCATGATACATTACAACCGCGCCGCACTTGCTTTTTTGCCTTTTCTTGCAACACGGGATGTTACATATTATCTTTTGGACGAAAAAACGCCTGCACGACCCAAAAGTCATGCAGGCGTTACTGTTAATTGGTGATATTGAATTTTACTCCGTTTGTAAGATTGCCCTGGGTGTTGGGTGAGATATAGTCTATCGTCTGCTTGCTCTTGGCAGAACGTATAAGCTCCTCATAAGCCTCGTCGCGGAGCTTTTTTATTCGCTCACGGGCTTTTTTGTCCTTGCTGTTTATCTCATCGCGGAGCTTTTTTATGGTACGTATCTTGTTCTGCAGGTCGATAAGCTCATCAGTGAGCCCGCTGATCTCCTCGGAGCCGAGCACCTTTGTTATGGTCTCCCTGCGGTCAATGGACTGTTCGTTGACATAGCACCGCATTTCGACAGATATGCCGTCCATAGCCGTGATTATCTCCTGCCGCCGGTCGATAAGCTCACCCATTCCGTCAACACCCTCGTAGATCATTCTGGAGGTTATCTCGTTATAGTGACGCATCTGTTCGATCTTTTCATCGGCAAGACGCAATAGCTTTTCATCCATAGGACAAGACTTCCTTTCCGTAGAATGCCCTGTTCAGCTCTACACTACATACCCATTTTGCTCATCTGTGTGAAAGAATCCTTGAGGTTCTCAAAATACGGAAGGATACTGCGTATCTGTTCCGTATCCTTTTTTACATTCGCGTTGATGAGCTTCTGGCGCAGAAAGCTGTACAGCTCGGCGAAATCATTCGATATCTCATATTTTGCCACCAGATGCGAATCAAGATATTCAACGATATCCTGCACCTTGACTATCGAATTGTGCGCATGGGGGATATCCTTGTTGTCGATATAGTATATTGCCTTGTTGAGCTCGGTTATGCACCTGTCATATACAGCCGCGGTGCGTTCCGCGGGAGTCATCATCTCGCCTGCGTTCTGCATATATTTCTGATACGGATTCTGCATATATATGACCTCTCTCGTATTTTATTTTGTCAGCCTATCAGCCCGACATGAATATAGATGACTGTGCATCCATTTTTGAAAGGAACGTTTCGAGCTGGGTAAATCTCGTCCAGTACCTGCTCTGTTCGGATTCATAGCGCTTGTTCAGCGTATCTATCATGGACTGGATGGTCTCCATTTCCGAATACATCTGATTCTTCTTGGCAGATGCAGTGTTCTCGATTCCGGCAAGCTGTGTCAGATAACCGTAGCTGTTGGCCTTTGTCGATATCGCTTCATCAATGGCATTGTTTAGCTTTGCACCGAGACCGGTATTTACATCGGTGAAGAACGATGCTATCTCATCGCCGTACTGTTCGATAGCGGCTTCAAGCTTATCCTCGTCTATCGTCAGCTCACCGGTGTCTGAACGTCCGGAGTATTTTGACATGGTGATGCCCATCGCAGAAAGCGTCATGCCGCCCGATGCAGTGGAGATCGCCGTTCTTATGCCGTTTATTACCTTGTTTACGGATTGATCGTTGTAGAGAAGACCTGTCTTTGCCTTTTCGTTCCACTTCTCTATCTCTTCATCCTTCATTTCCTCTTCCTGCTCCTCATAGAGAGGCTCATAGTATGCGCCCTTGCTCTTTGGACGAGCAGTATTCACAGTTTTGTAAAGATCCTTGACGAGAGCGTTGAAGTCGTTGATAAAGTTGACTACCGTCTCCTTGATCGATCCTGTATCGTGAACGGTATTCACGGTTATCACCTTGTCGGCATCCTCGGGATTCGACGCATCAAAATCATCGACATTCTCAAAATTGAAGGTAGTGCCGTCGATAGTATAGCCGTTGCCCGCATTTTCAAGCGTAACACCGTTTATCGTCACACGGGAATTTGTGCCGTATGCCTCAAATGCCATATTTCCCCTGTCGGCGCCGTATACCTTCTCCGAGCCGAACAGATCGCCGAGGAAGCTCTTTGAACCCGCATCATCGCCCGAAAGCACCGAGCTGCCGTTCATTGTGAAAGCGCCTGTGGTGCTGTCCTGCGTAAAGAGCGCACGGCCGCTGTCATCCCTGAGCGAGAGAAGATCGTCCACGGTTATGCCGTTCTCGTTGGAAAGCGTATAGCTGTTGCCCTTGCTGTCGGAAAAGCTGAGCGAGGTCGTTCCAGGTACGAGAACATCGCTGCCGCTGTAGATACCTGTGGTATAATTCTTATCGTTGTCAAAGCTCTCCGAACCGACACCGTATGCCGTCACTTTATTGGAGCCGTCGGCAGTCATCATCAGTGTTCCGCCGGAATACGACAAGGTCATGCCGCTGTCGCCGAGTCCCGCATTTTCAAGAGCGTTCCTGAACGCATCCTCGATATCCGAATCGGTATAGGTCTTCACCTTGGGAGTTGAAGCGAAATATCCCGAAGCATTGAGCAGGCTGTCGAAATCATCTGCGGTCATAGCCTGATTATCGGCACCATAGAACTGACCGTTGCCGGAATAGCCTATCTCCTCAATAACATTGCTCTCGCCCATTTTATAATAATGGGTATTTCCGCTGTCGTCGGTATAATCGTAGAACAGATTGTTATCAGCATCTTCCCTGACGTTGGCGGTCACTGTGCCGACACCCGGTACATTTATCTCGGCTGTCTCATTCCCCGCCTCGATACCCGGGACATCGAGCGAATACTCATTGTCCCCTATCGCAAAACGGAACTTCGAGCCTGCCGCAAGACCCGTATCCGCAACGGAAACGTTGAAATCGGTGCTTGCCGCGATATTATCCTTGGTAAATGCTCTTGAGGATGAAACTCCCGAGCTCTCCTTGTTGAAAAGCGAGTTGATAAGATTTCCGCTCGTCTGCTCGATCTTTATCTCCTGACCCGCTCCCACGGAATTGGTCTTCAGCGTAAATGACTGCGAAAGTCCGCTGAAGGAAAGCGTAACGCCGGCATCGCTGCTGTTCACGGCGTCCATGACTTCCTTAATGGTGTTGTCCTTGGTGAACGAGAAGCTCTTTCCGTTTATCGAAAATTCAAAATTATTGCCGTTAAGTTTGGTCGCAAATGCTGCATCGCCGAGCCTTGCGGTGCTGCTTATCTTGCTGGATGCATCATTTTCAAGGCCGACAGCATCGCTGTGTCCCACGCCGAACATATGATATACATCATCGCCGACAGGACCCGAGAAGGAAAGTGTCGCTTTAGAGCCGTTCGTTTCCGAAAACGAGAAGCTGCCTCTTGTTGTGCTGTCAAATGTATCATTGAGCGCCGCAAGGAAATTATCCTTTGCATTGGCTCCGCCCTCAAAGGTAACGTTCTTTGTCGTTCCGTCAAGAGTAACACTGACGGTGTTCTGTCCGGAATATGCTCTTGAAAAATCGAGCTCGACAGTCCCTGCTGCGGCTCTTTCGCCGGTTATCTCGGCGGCTGTCGCCTTCTTGGAGGCTGTTATATTATAACTCGTCTGTGTCGCCGTGGGGGATGCCGTTGTGATGAGCTTGCTGTTCGAGGATTCCGCCTTGAACTTTTTCATCACGGCATTTGCCCTTATGGACGAGTTTGATAAGATATCAAGGTATTTATTCTGAAATGTCGAAAGAGAGGATATGACACCTCTGTATGATTCCTGCTTCCACGTCAGCTTCTGCAGCTTCTGCATCCTCTTGTTGATAGCTATCTTCGTGTTTGAGGTAGAAGCCTTGACGAGCGATTCCGTGTCGAGTCCGGACATCATGCCTGTCATTCTGTTAAAACTGCTGAGCGTGCTCATGGAGGAGGTCGAAGACGAAGAATCAGATCCCATACATCATTTCTCCTTTCCCTTTAATTTTTCGCTTTTGCTGCTGTCTCTGCCGCTGATGACGATATTCACAAGATCGGCAGGCAGCTTTGTCATTGCCGCCTGTACATTGAATTCCTTGGTATAGTAAAGTTCTTTCCTTATTATCTTCACATCCGGGGGAGCTTCTATGCCGATCTTCACTCTGTCCTTTGAAAGCTCCGACACGGTCAGCCTTATGTTATCGCCGATCATGATGCCTTCGCCTGCTTTTCGGGAGATCACGAGCATATCAGTCTTCCCCCTTTTTGAACAGAGGAAATCTTATCGGATAATTCTCGGGTGCAATTATCTGCATTGCCTTGTTGTTCGCGGTATTCACCGCGATCGGGCTTTTGAGATTTATCGTCGTATCCTCATATTTATCCGGAACGACCGCTATCACAAGAAATTCCACCTTATCCTCGCAGCCCTTTTCGACCCCGAGCTGTTCCTTTTCATCATCCGAAAGCGTAACACTGTAATCCGTGCAGCATTCGAGCGGATCAAATATTATAAAGCAGAGATTTTCGTTGTCTATACATTGCAGCCACATCGGGAATTTGTTCTTTCCCAGCGGAGCAAGCAGCACATAGCGGAAGTAATCATCAAATGCATATATTCCCTGTGTGAAATGGAGTATCTCGTTTTCGGGGATCTCGATCATATCAAAATCCCTTGTCTTGACTTTTATAAGCTCACTCATCGCAATGACCGCTTTCTTTTATTATTTTTTTCAGAACGCTCATTCGCCCTGGTAGTTCGGGTCTGCGCTTGCGGGGAAATAGATAGGCTCGCCGGTATACTCTATCTCCACCTTGGGCATCTGGTTGATTATGAACTCAACGCTGCCGGGAGTAAATTTAAATGTCGGAGTTGAATTAGTCTCCCAGTCCATATTGAGCTTGTCGGCAGTGTAGTTGATATTCAGCTTGCCGTCGTTCCATGTGATATCGGGACCGTTCTCCGGGAGCCAGCCCGTCACCGCTTCGATAGTCCTTGCTGCCTTTTCTGCGGCAAAATCCGACGGCTTTGCAGAACCGTTTGCAAGCATATCGCCTTCATTCGCTACTTTTGCAACTGCCTGATAAGCAAATCTTATCCCTTTGTCGGCATCCTCGCGGGCAAACTCCTGCGGCTTCTTGAAGCCCAGACTGCTGTACATCCGCGTGTTGTCGATATTCACCGTAACAGGCTCTGCCTTTATGTCAAATTCTCCCTTGTCGCGTGAAACGTTCACCTTTGCGGCTTCCCTGTCTATCTCAAGGGAGGCGCGTTTGATATTGACCTCGATATCGATCGGGATACTTGTTATTTTGATCAGCGGATCCATATGATCACCATTCCTTTCTGATAGTCAGCGACATAAGAAATCGCACTTTCGGTACCGCTTACTATATATACTGCTGTTCATACCGCACGGCAGTATGAACAGCATATAGTCAACGACATTAGAAATTGCACATTCAGTCAAGCAAAGCTTTGCATATATGAGCTTTGCGCAGACTGAATGCAGCAATTTCATTGTCGTTTACTATATAATGACCGTCATGTATCACAGGAACTCAAATATGCTCTTGGGCACCGATCTTGCTCCCATCTGAAGTGCGGCGTTGTATGCCGCCTCTCTGTTCGTCCAGTTGGTGATCTCCTCGGTGAGATCGCAGCCCTCGGTGTTCTTCTGCTGCTCGGAAAGATTGATCCTGTATTCCTCGTTCTTGTCTGTATAGAATTCGATATTGTTCTGCTTGATGCCAAGCTCTGCAATACCGCTGAGAACTGTTGACTGCGCTTTCTGGAGCTTGTCGATATAGCGGTTGGCAGACGATCTGTCATTGTTGTATACCGCCTTCGCAGCATCGAA
>JAILFE010000411.1 GCA_024697725.1 Oscillospiraceae bacterium | reverse complement strand
CAGCGCATCCTTTCCGAGACGTGCGAGCTCTGCGGCATAATCGTCGCTGTCAATAGTTACGAGTTCAGGCTCTGTCCCGTAATCGGGAAGGCGCTTTATCATATCGTTCGTATAATCTGTATCGTCCTTGTTGCATATAGTCACCGAGGATGACGATTCCATCGAATCCTCCATTATATTGCCCATGAACTGTCCCATGACTATGAGCATAACGCAGCTGAATACCATGCTGAATATCACCTGCGGAGTTATCAGTTCACGGAGCTCCTTTTTAAGCAGACTTCCGAATTTCATATCATAAGCCCCCCTCTTGATTCTGATCCGCGTATTGCTGTTCTCCGGCGACTACAGCCTCAAACACCTCTTCGAGATTGTTCGCTCCGAAATGTTCCTTCAGCTCGCTCACAGTGCCGACGCAGAGGATATGTCCCTTCGAGATTATGCCTACTCTGTCCGAGAGGTATTCGATCTCGAGCATATTGTGCGATGAGAGAAGGAAGCTCATACCCTCGTCATGCGCGAGCTTTTTTATCATGCGCCTGATATCGAGCGCATTTATGACATCGAGACCGGAGGTCGCCTCGTCCATGATAGAGAGCTTGGGAGCAGTCATAACGGCTCTTGCGAGCAGCAGCTTTCTTGTCATGCCGCGGGAATAGCCGTTTATCTTTTCATCCAGCCTGTCTCCGAGACCGCATATATCTATCGCACGCTTGACATAGCCGTTTGCCTCGTTCAGATCATTGGCGAAAAGCTGTGCCATGAATTCAAGGTATTTTATACCTGTAAGGTTTTTGTACGCGCCAGCCTCATCGGGGAGATAGGTTATGTTCTCTCTCACCTTGTCGGGCTGCTTTACGACCGAAAAGCCGTTGACA
The DNA here is from genome assembly GCA_024697725.1 of Oscillospiraceae bacterium. Taxonomy (GTDB): domain Bacteria; phylum Bacillota; class Clostridia; order Oscillospirales; family Ruminococcaceae; genus RGIG4694. Next base: position 9,994 of record JAILFE010000411.1, on the reverse strand, counting down.
AGAGCATCGCCCGAGGTGGGATTTATGAGTGTGGCTATCATTCTTATAGTAGTCGTCTTTCCGGCGCCGTTCGGACCGATGAGCGCGAAGATCTCGCCCTCGCCGATGCTGAACGAAACGGAATCGGCAGCCTTTATGCCTTTTTTGTATTCCTTGGTCAGACTGTTGACCTGAAGTATCTCCGACATAGTTATCTTCCTTTCTTTATACATATAGTATGGAACAGTATGATATCATTGTGCGGTATGATCGGTATGTCACGGCGCGACATACTTATTCGACAATTGAAAGTATATCACGGTGCGACAGTGTTGTCAATAGTAAAATAAAATAATATATAAAAAATGTTATATTGCATAAATGAAAAAGACAAATAACGATGTCAAGGGGCTATATTATACAATTTCCGTCTTCGGACAAAAAAAGACCCGCTTTCACATGACTGATGCAAAAACGGGTCTGTGGCGTCCTTGGCCGGATTCGAACCGGCGGCCTTTCGCTTAGGAGGCGAACGCTCTATCCTGCTGAGCTACAAAGACATACCTGCGATCAACGAATATGATTATATCATAAAACTTTCAAAAAAGCAATAGTATTTTTATCTAATTTTACATTGAAAATATATATTATATCTGATATAATAGGAATATGAATTTTTATTACGGCATAGATTCATTTTTAATATTATTATATTATTGCCGCAGAAAGGATGCTTTGTATTATGGAAATAAAGGTTGTAAAGACAGATTCCCCGAAGGCAAAGCCGACCGATGAAACAAAGCTCGGCTTCGGTCATGTATTCACCGATCATATGTTTGTTATGAATTATGATACGGGTGAAGGCTGGCATGACGCGAGGATCGTACCCTACGGCGAAATATCGCTTTCTCCTGCGGCTATGTGTCTGCATTACGGTCAGGAGATATTTGAGGGCCTGAAGGCTTACCGCACCGCAGACGGTACCGTTCAGCTCTTCCGCCCCGATGAGAACTTCAAGAGAATGAACACCTCCGCCGAAAGAATGGTGATCCCTCAGATAGATGAGGAATTCATGCTGAAAGCATTGAAGCAGCTGATTTCCATGGAAAAGGACTGGGTGCCCCATACCGACGGCGCATCGCTTTATATAAGACCGTTCATATTCGCAACGGATCCGTATGTCGGAGTACGCCCTGCAGACCACTATCTGTTCATTATCATACTCTCTCCCTCTGGAGCATACTATTCCACCGGACTCAATCCTGTAAAGATCTATGTTGAACAGAACTATGTAAGAGCCGTAAGAGGCGGCACGGGCTTTGCAAAGACAGCCGCAAACTACGCTATCTCCCTCAAGGGACAGGCAGAGGCTCACGATCAGGACTATGAGCAGGTGCTCTGGCTCGACGGCGTTGAGCAGAAGTATGTAGAGGAAGTAGGTTCGATGAACATATTCTTCGTTATCGACGGCGAGGTCATCACTCCGCAGCTCACAGGCTCGGTGCTCCCCGGCATAACAAGAAAGTCTTCCATAGAGATATGCAGAAAGCGCGGCTACAAGGTCACCGAAAGACGTATATCCATACAGGAGATCGCCGATGCATACGATGCGGGCAAGCTCGATGAGGTATTCGGAACAGGTACGGCAGCCGTTATCTCTCCTGTCGGTCATCTCAAATGGGGCGACAAGATCATGACTATCAATGACAACAAGATAGGACCTATCTCTCAGATGCTCTATGATACCATGACAGGTATCCAGTGGGGCAAGATACCCGATGAGTTCGGCTGGATAGTAAAGATCGACTGATATACTCCATTGCTATAAACATTATTGCTGAATATATCCTGCCTTCGCTGTGTTTGAAATATGCGGCGGAGACGGGATATTTCTGTGCCATTTTGCTGATTTATTGATATTACACAAAAAAATCGGCGGAAAAGCAGTTCTGCTTGCGCATTTAAAGGAAAATGGAAATAAGGCGAAAATTTTTAAAAATTCTGTTGTAGTAGCTGTTTTTAAGTGGTATAATATTATATGATACCCGCAAAGCACTTTTTGCGGTGAAAAAGATAAAGATAAAGAACAAAAGAATTTCGTATAAGGAGAACCCGTCTATGTTTACCAAAGATATCGGAATAGACCTCGGCACGGCGAACACACTGGTGTATATGCGGGGAAAGGGTATAATAATCCGTGAGCCGTCGGTCGTCGCTGTCGATACGAGAACGGAGATACCGAAATATGTCGGTCAGGAGGCAAAGGACGTCATAGGAAGGACACCGGGCTCGATCACTGCGGTAAGACCGTTAAAGGACGGCGTTATCGCCGATTTCGATCTTACCACTACGATGCTCCAGGAATTCATACACAAGGCGCTGCACGGAGCTTTGTTCACAAGGGCGAATGTGGTGATATGCATACCCTCGGGAGTAACGGCGGTCGAAAGACGTGCGGTGAGAGAGGCTGCCGAAAATGCAGGCGCAAAGAAGGTAAATGTCATAGAAGAACCTATGGCTGCGGCGATAGGTGCGGGACTTCCTGTCTCCGAGCCTACGGGCTCGATGATCGTCGATATAGGCGGCGGCACTTCCGAAGTCGCTGTGATATCGCTCGGCGGGATAGTGACTTCCCGTTCGGTCAGGATCGCGGGCGACGCCTTCGATCAGGCGATAACTAACTATATAAAGAAAAAATACAATCTCCTTGTGGGAGAAAGAACAGCCGAGAATATCAAGATAGCCGTAGGCTCGGCATTCCCCTCCGAAATGGAGGAGAGCATGGATATAAGAGGCAGGAACCTGCTCAACGGGCTGCCCGAGAATATATCCATATCCTCAAAGGAGGTCCGCGAGGCTCTTGAAGAACCGCTTTCCCATGTGGTGGATGCGATCAAGGGGACTCTCGAAAACACGCCTCCCGAGCTTGCTGCCGATATAATAGATCAGGGTATAACCCTTGCCGGCGGCGGAGCGCTCATACGCGGACTTGACCGCCTTATCAACCGCGAAACGGGTATGCCGGTATATATCGCGGAAAAGCCTCTTGACTGCGTTGCGGACGGAACGGGCAGAGTGCTTGAAAACAAAGGAAAGCTCAATGATGTGCTTTCGGATGATCAGAAAAGCTACTGATGCAGTAAGCAGACATTAAATAAGAAAGAAGAAAGAAGAAAGAATAAAGAAAAATTAAGGTATCGGCTTCGCCGATGATCATTATTTCTTATTTATTCTTTCTTCTTTATTCATTTAGCAGGCGCTGTAGCGGCGGGGGCTTTTTATACGTGAGTCTGACGGGGTGATAATATCAAGGACTTTTTCAAAAGCACGAAATTCAAGATACTTGCGGCACTTGCGGCAGTGCTGCTCGGAGTTATGATATATTCCGTCACAACGGGCGGCTATGCGGAGAATCTTGCATCCTTCTGGAGCGCACTGCTCGCACCCGTGCAGAAGCTCTCTGCGTCTATCTCGGAGAGAGTGACGGCTTCGATAGATATGCTCGTAAATGCAAACAGGTATTACGAGGAAAACAAGCAGCTCAAAAAGCAGCTCGGCGAGATATACAATGACATGATAGACTATGACAGGCTGAAGACCGAAAACGAGGATCTGCGCAAGATGCTCGAACTCAAGGAAGAGCACGGTGAACTGACGTTTTCACCGCCCTGCTCGGTCATAGCGAGGACGACGAACGACCCTTTCGCATCCTTCACGATAGACAAGGGCTCCAAGGACGGCATAAGACCCAACGACCCCGTTATCGCTTCGGGAGGCATAGTCGGTATGTGCTATGATGTGGGGATATCGACAGCCCGCGTGAGGACGCTCTATTCCCCCAAGACCGCGATAGGCGTGTATTCTCTCAGGACGCGCACGGCAGGTATAATCGAAGGGGATTATGAGCTTGCGGAAAAGGGACTTTGCAGGATGAACTATATCGACAAGAGCTCGGATATCACGGCGGGCGATATCATAGTCACCTCGGGCAGCGCGAATTATCCCGCAGGGCAGCTCGTGGGGACAGTCACCGAAACGGGCATCGAGGACAGCGGACTTTCGATGTATGCTGTCATAATGCCTATGGTAGACCCGACGACCGTATCGGATGTATTTGCCGTGACGGGCTTTGAGTATGAAGCTCTGCCCGATGACAGCACAGCCGCGGAGGATGCGTTTGCACCGTCGAAGGCTCTGCCTGCGGATATATACGACGATGCGGCAAGAGCAGCCGCAGCGGACGGGGACGAACTATCGGAGCAGCCATGAACAACAAGAGGATGAATATAGACCTCAAGCTGAAAAAGGAAAAGCGCAACGAGGTCATACGGTGGATACTCTATTATCTCGGGGCGGCGCTGTGCTATGTTATCATAACGACGCTCGGCAGAGGCTTCGTGATGCCGCTGCTGCTCGTGCCGGCGGCTGTATTCACGGCGTACAACGAGCGCAGCACGCCGTTCTATACTGCACTGTACGGCTGTGTGTGCGGACTTCTGCTCGATTCGGCAGTGGGGACGCTCATCAGTTTCAACGGGATAATACTCGGCTTCTGTTCGATGATGACATCACTTTTCTTCATGTTCTATCTCAGGCGGCATATGCTGAATTTCCTGCTGATAGGCACTCTGGTGACGGCACTGCGGGAGTTTATGCATTATGCGCTTTTCTATCTGCTGTGGGGATATGACGAAAACGGAAAGATACTGCTCGGGGTATTCCTGCCCGAGTTCATACTTACGAGCATCTCAGGCGTTGTGATATTCGGCGCGGGGATGCTGCTCAACAAGATGTTCGGTGCGGTCACCGAGCATTATATAGAAGAAACCACTGAGGACAAGCCGCCCGAAAAGCAGTAGCTGCCGGGCAGAAAAAACGCCGGGAGGAATCATATATGTCGATAAGAGAAGCGGTTTTTGAAAAGGATTACACGAGGTATGCGTGGCAGCTCGGGAAAAATGTGAGCTATACCGAAAAAATAACAGAGTTCATATTGCAGGCGAAGGATACGGAATATGCCATAGCCGTGCTCGACGGCGGATATATCGCTCATATCTATTTCGGGCGCCGCGTCGATGACGAAGATCTGACCTATCTTCTCAGGCTCGATGAAAATCCGTTCACCCCCAAGACGAATGAGCGAGATCTCGGCACGTTCATGGACTGCCTGCCGACAGAATATCCCTGCTTCGGAGTAGGCGATTACCGCGAGCCCTGCCTTATGATAATGGATGCCGACGGTATGTCCTCCTGCAAACTGAAATACAAGTCTCACAGGATATACAAGGGCAAGCCGGAGCTGATACAGGAGGGGAGCCTCGGGGAAAGTGCAATAAGGCTTCCTGCGACTTTTGCGGATGAGGATGAGGCGGATACTCTCGAGATCACCTGCATCGACGAGCGCAGCGGCATAGAGGCGGTGCTCGTATATACCGCATTCAACGATCTTGATGTCATAACAAGGAGCGTGCGGCTGAAAAACACCGGCAGCCGTCCCGTCGATATACGCAGAGTGCTTTCGGCGTGCGTAGATATGCCGGGCAGCGACTATGACTTTATCACTCTCAACGGTTCGTGGGCGAGAGAACGCGCAGTCGAGCGCACACCGCTGCGCACCGGCAAGCAGAGCGTTGATTCCGTCAGGGGAGAATCCTCACATCAGAGCAATCCGTTCATGGCGCTCGTTTCGCACAACGCCGATGAGGACGGCGGAGAGGCATACGGCTTCAATTTTGTTTACAGCGGCAATTTTATAGCACAGGCAGAGGTCGATCAGCACGGCAGCACACGCGCAGTCATGGGGATAAATCCCTGTGATTTCAGCTGGCGGCTCGGGACGGGAGAGACCTTAACCGCCCCCGAGGTCGTAATGGTATACTCGGACAGCGGCATCGGGAAGATGAGCCGTACATTCCACGACCTGTACAGAGGTCATCTGATACGCGGTGAATATCGTGACAAGCGCCGTCCCGTGCTCATCAACAACTGGGAGGCGACATATTTTGATTTTAATACCGAAAAGCTGATAGATATCGCCAAAAAAGCCTCGGAGCTCGGTATCGAGATGCTTGTCATGGATGACGGCTGGTTCGGTCACCGCGATTCGGACGACAGCTCGCTCGGCGACTGGTTCGTATACGAAAAGAAGCTCGGCAGCAGTCTGAAATATCTCGTTGACGAGGTGAATAAGCTCGGGATGAAGTTCGGGATATGGTTCGAGCCCGAAATGGTATCTCCCGACAGCGAGCTTTTCAGAAAGCATCCCGACTGGGCGATAGGCATAGACGGTATGGAAAGGACGATGAGCCGTCAGCAGTATGTTCTCGATTATTCGAGAAAGGACGTCCGCGACTATGTATACTCGATGATGAGCGATGTGCTTGAAAGCGCCAATATCGAATACATAAAATGGGATATGAACCGCCAGCTCACCGAAACGGGCTCGCATATGCTCCCCGCAGAGCATCAGCGCGAGATATGGCACAGATATGTCCTCGGAGTATACGACCTCATGAACAGGCTCACGACCGATCATCCGCATATACTGCTCGAGGGCTGCTCGGGCGGCGGCGCAAGATTTGACCCTGGTATGCTGTTCTTCGCTCCTCAGATATGGTGCTCGGATGATACCGACGCGATAGAGCGCCTGAAGATACAGTACGGCACTTCGATATGCTATCCCGCCTCGGCGATGGGCGCTCATGTTTCTGACTGCCCGAACCATGTGCTCGGCAGGACGTGTCCCTTTGCGACAAGAGGCGATGTGGCTATGGTCGGCACCTTCGGTTATGAGCTCGATGTTACGCGCATACCCGAGGAGGACAGGGCTATGATACCTGCGCAGATAGAGAAATTCAAGAGATACAACCCCCTTGTCCGCACGGGAGATCAGTACCGCATAGGGAATATATTCAAGGACAACACATGGGATGCATGGATGTTCGTTTCCAAGGACAAGTCGGAGGCGCTGTTCACATTCGTGCAGGTGATGTCCCGTCCGAACCGCCGCAGCAGGCTGATAAGGCTCAGAGGGCTCGATGAAGATGCATACTACAGAAACGAGGAGAACGGCAGCGTCATCTCCGGAAAGCTGCTCATGAATGCAGGGATATATGTTTCTGCATCGGGGGACTATGTTTCAAAGACTATAGCATTCACAAGGGTATGATTTTTGCAAAAAAACCGCCGCAGTATCAGCTGATCTGATGCTGCGGCGTATTTGTTTCATAGGATAAAGATAATGGAGTATAAAAAATGATCCGCCGATCGGATGATCGACGGATCATGGTGCGGCAAATGGGACTTGAACCCATACGTCGAAGACACACGCACCTCAAACGTGCCTGTCTGCCTATTCCAGCACTGCCGCGCTCTTATCAAAAGCCTTAGCTCTTGACGACTATATTATTATAGCACGGTGTTTTGCATTTGTCAATAGAAATTGGAGATTTTTATAATTTTATATACATTCTACAATTTCACCCCCGATATTATGTCGTGTAATTGTGAAAGATGCATCAGAACATCAGAGAAGATATCATCATTAGCACAAGAGCAGTCAGCGCTGTTATGCTTACTGCACGGAAAAATATCAGTATCCCCGTGAACACGAGGCAGGACAATATCCCGGCAGCGCGGCATATGCTGTGTGCCGTGCGTGGGTCAAGGCGCTGTTCGAGCAGGAGCTCCGATATCCTTCCGCCGTCGAGCGCGGGACATGGCAGCATATTGAATATACCGAGCAGCAGATTTGTCAGCCCGAAGACGCCGATATGCCCGTATATAAGCGCATCAGTCAGAAACAGGAGAAGATTCACCGCGCAGCCGGCGGAGAGTATCATAAGCTCGTGCCGCGCGGGAAGCAGCTCTCGGCAGGGGATCAGCATTATCCCTGCGCCGTAGAATACTATCCTTCTCGGCTTGGCGCGGCATAACAGCATTGCTGCGATATGCCCCGATTCGTGCAGCAGACAGGCGGCAAGCGCCGGCGAGATATCTCCCGAGATCAGCACGGATGCTGCTGCGACCGCAAAAAAGCTGAAGCAGAGCTGTATCCTTATACCGCGGTATACTACCTCTATCATTCGGCGGACGGCTCGGAATACAGTATCTCGGCGAGAGCTCTGCCCGCTTTTTCGAGAATGACATCAGCGGACGTTTCGGACTGCGAAAGGCTGCAGAACGCACTTTCAGCTCCGGATGCGGTATCCGGTGCGAGGATGCTCATTATCATCATGATGACGAGTATGACTATACAGAGTATAGTGCGGAAAAGAGCCAGTGCCGCCGGGTCGGGGAGCTTTCGCTTTTCGCGGCGCTTGTTCTCGTCTTCGGGAGGAGTGTCGGAGGAGGCCGGACGGGCTGTGATATATTCGAGCATGGCATATACCTCTCAAAAAATAAACATTATCTGCATAAAAATTTAATATTTTTATGATACAATATAATTTTGTGGTTGTAAACGTTCTTGTTGAAAAATGAAAGGAAGAGCTGTTTTGGAAAATTATCTGGTATTCAAGGATCTTGCAATAATAATCCTTGCGGCGGAATGCTTCGGGCTTCTGGCGAGAAAATGCAAGGCACCGCAGGTCGTGGGACAGATCATAGCGGGGCTGATAATAGGGCCGGGGCTTCTGCATATCGTCGAGCAGTCGGAATTCATCGGTTATATGGCAGAGGTCGGAGTTATGCTGCTGATGTTCTCAGCGGGGCTGGGGACAAATCTCAAGGAGCTGAAGGATACAGGCTTTCTTGCACTTATCGTGGCTATGGTAGGTGTATTCGTCCCGCTTCTGGGTGGATGTGCGCTGTATTCGGTGTTTTATTACGGAAAGATCGTCCCGGTCGGGACTCCGGAATTTTACCGTTCGCTGTTCATCGGGACTATCATGACCGCGACCTCGGTGAGCATAACGGTGCAGGCGCTCAGGGAGATGGGTCATCTCAATTCCCGCGTCGGCACGCTGATACTCAGCGCCGCCATAATAGACGATGTTATAGGAATAGTCGTGCTGACCGTAGTCATGAGCCTTGCAAAGGGCTCGGACGGGGCTTCACAGAGCTCGGGTCTGGGAGCGGTGCTTCTGAAGATACTGCTTTTCTTCGTGTTCACGCTGGTAGTCGGCTTTGCGGCGTATCATATTTTCAAGCTGCTCGACAAGAGATATCCTCACCGCCGCAGGATACCGATATTCGGACTTGCCTTTGCGATGCTCATGGCATACTGCGCCGAGAAATTCTTCGGGATAGCCGATATCACGGGAGCGTATGCGGCGGGGATAATCCTGTGCAACATCAAGGACAGCAAATATGTCGCCGAGAAAATGGATGTCAGCTCATATATGATCTTCGGACCGATATTCTTTATTAATATCGGACTGAAGACCGGATTCTCCGATATGGATGCGGGGCTGTTCGTCTTCTCGCTGCTGTTCGTGCTCATAGCGCTGCTCACGAAGGTGATTGGCTGCGGCTTTGTAGCAAAGGCTGCGGGGTACAAGCTCGGCGACAGCCTGAAGGTCGGCGTCGGCATGATGACACGCGGCGAGGTCGCACTTATCGTTGCATCCAAGGGACTTTCCGCAGGCATCATGGACAGGAAATATTTCACTTCGGTCATCATGCTGATAATCGTATCCTCAATTGCATCGCCTATCTTTCTGAAGCTATTATATGACAGAGACGGGCCGGAAAATGACAAAAATGCCGAAAAACAGCAGGCGGCGGCAGGTACATAAGGCATATCGGAAAATTAGAATTATTAGAACGGAATAACGCAGCGGCGGCTTTCCGCCGTGACAGGCACTTGACAAAATCATCGCTGCGGTTTATAATGAATGAGTGCTCGAAAACCGATAAAAAACTGTTTTTTCGGTTTCTGAGCGGACAAATCCGGTCGGCGGCGGGACACGGTCCGTGCCGCGGGCAAGAGAAGTATGAAAGGAACGGTAATATTATGTCGGATTATATCAGACGGCTTCCGGTATATCTGCTGCTCGATACATCGGGTTCAATG
>JAILFE010000407.1 GCA_024697725.1 Oscillospiraceae bacterium | reverse complement strand
TGCGCTGTCGGGATCGACCGGCACGGAATACTTCACCGACGGGAGATAGTTCTCAACGGTCTGTTTCAGCTCATCATACATCGTTTTCTCGTTATCGGAGAGGGTATTGTAGATATAGCGTTTGTCGGGATCGGCATCCGGGGGATGAGTCACCGCAGTAACGGATGAGGAAATGGTTATCTCCGGCGTGACAGTCTCTTCCGGGACTGTATCGGATACCGTCTGTTCCTCCGATACAGCAGTCACGGCGTCCTCGGGGACTGTGAGCACGGTATGCGGAGCTATCTCGGTATATACGGGGCCTTTCTTCGAGCTGTCGAGCTCGGTGCAGCCGCAGAGCATGACCGCTGCGAGCGCTGCCGCCGTGAATGATTTTACAGAATGATCCATTGTTGCAGACCTGCGCAGTATCCCTGTCAGTACTTTATGTCGAAATATACAACGCCTGTGGACTTGTAGACATCAGAGGTATGGCGCATCAGGGATACCGTGGAGTTCTTCTCCCTTGCATATTTCTGCAGCTCGACCGTCATATCCTTTGAAGTGAGCAGATCAAAGAGCTTCGTGTCGGTCACACGTATCTCAATGACATTGGTATGATCCGCTATAGCCTTGTCGATCTGCGCTTTCAGAGCAGCCTCGGCGCTGCTCTTGTCGGAATAGGTCAAGCCCTTGTGGTTGAAATAGTTGTACGCCGTGCCGCTGCATGAGGGAGGATTAAAGCAGTTGACCCATTCGCCGCTGTTGGTCTTGAATTTATTCACATTGTAGTGGGTTATATTGTGTATCCATGAATCGGGCACGAGGAAATACGTATGCCTGATATATGTAGAATCATAGTCGTTGATGGGATCTCCCCATGTGGTATCAAAATTGTAGTATCCGTCGCCGCAGTATACTATGTTCCATGCGTGGGTGTGACCTTCGTCATTGGTGCCGACCACGGTAACGCATTCGATCCCCGCCATATCGCAGAGATACTGCACCGTCTTGGCATATCCGAGGCACTGCAGTCCGCCGCTGTGAGTGAAAGCGTTATATACCGAGGAATTCGTACCGTTGTCCGTTTCCTCGAAATCATTGTTCAGAACGACATAGTCGTATATCACCTCAAGCTTGTCAAATGTCGAGGACTTTGAATTGACCTTGGACATCACGCTGTTTACGGCATTATCGACCCTTGCCTGCTTTTCGGAGATCTCGGAGGCGTTCGAGGTGTTGTATCTGATATTCAGCGTCTGCCCCGAAATAGTCACCGTGTTTCCGAGCCAGAATATCTCGGGCTCATCGGAATACACGAGCTTGTATATCTTCAGTATCTCATTGTACGAGAGCGAATCGGGCGCCTTTACTATCGACTGGAGCGAATATGCCGCATTCACGATATCGGAATAGAGCTTCTGCTCGTCCGCAGAAAGTGCCTTATATGCATATCTCGATGTATATTCTACCCTGTAATCCGAACGCTGTATTATAGAGGACGCCCTTGTCTCGGATGCTGTCGTCTCCGTCGGGGCGGTCGTATATACAGTGGTCTCGCTTTCCGTGCTTGTGGTGACGGTATATGTCTGATCCTCCCAGTCATCTATCTCGAGATTCTCATCGTCGGGATATTCGGTGATGAATTCGGGGATATCGGTATCGTCTTCCTCTGTTTCGGTATTTCTCGGAGCCTGGGTGACCTTTGTTTCGCGTGTGGTCTCGTGTGTTTCATCGGAGGGAGCCTCTGTGATGCGGGTGACCTCTGCCGTTGCATCGGGTGCGACATAATCATCGCTGAGGTAATCCGCCTTGATGAATCCGCCGCCGGATATCCTGTAGTATCCGGTATCCGTGATCGCGGTTATCGTGACCCTGCTGCCCTTGGAATAATACGATACCGGCGTTGCCGTTGCATACGGAGTCTCGAGGGAATAGCAGCCGAACCTGACATACATCACAGCGTTCTTGGCTGTTTCCGACCATGATCTTTCTGCGGAGGAGGTGCTTTCATCGGAATTTGTCGTATCCTCGCCGCCGTGAGGGAAAAGTGTGGACGGAGCGGTCTTTCTCGTTTCCGACTCGGTCTCACTGATTTCCTCGGGAACGGTAGTCTCCTCGGTCGTTTCCACAGCCTGTGTCGGGATATCATCGATCGAAGGGATAGTCTCGGAAGTTATCGTTTCGTCCACCTTTGAGCACGCCGCGAGCAGCAGCATCGCAGCCAGCGCGGCTGCGGCAGCTTTTTTCTTATTTTTCATCAGGTTTGTTCTCCGTTTCTTTCTCATCGGTCCCGGGCAGTATCTCAGCCTTTATGCGGGTTATCCTCATATCCTCGACAATAAGGGCTGTCAGCCGTATATTCTTATAGACCGTGCTTGTTATTTCATCATTCTCTTCAGGGATATGTCCGAGCAGACTTATCATAAAGCCGCTCATGGTATCAAATTCTGTATCCTCGGGCAGGGGCTGTCCGAGCTGTTTCATGATATCCGAGGGATCGGAAGTTCCGCTTATGGAATAGGTCCCGTCCGAAAGCTCTGTTATATCGGCGGTCTCGTTGTCGAATTCGTCCTGTATATTTCCGACGATCGTCTCGACAAGATCTTCCATAGTAACTATGCCCGCAGTGCCGCCGTATTCGTCCACTGCGACTGCGAGCTGGGTCTTTGCAGCGGTCATCCTCTTGAAAAGATCGCCGCACAGGCTCGTTTCGGGAACATAGATAGTATCGCGCACGAAATCCTTCACCGCAAAGCAGTCAACAGAATCGTTCCCGACCAGACACAGAAGATCCTTGACGCATATCATCCCTATGATATGGTCGATGGATTCCTTATATACCGGTATGCGCGAAAAACCGCTGTTTATCGCCGTATATACAAGATCGGGCAGCTTTGAATCCACAGCCGCCGCCGTGATATCGGTGCGGTGGGTCATAACATCCGAAACGGGAAGATCACCGAACTCAAAGACATTATTTATCATTTCCTGCTCGGAATCCTCGATAACGCCCGTCTCGTTGCCCGCATCTATCATCATGAGGATATCCTCCTCGGTGACGAGCTCCTTTTCGAGCGAAGCGTCGATACCGAACAGCGCAGCTATGCGCGTTATGAGGCGCGAGCAGAGCATGGTCAGCGGTGTTACCGCCGATATCACTGCATCCGCCGCCCACGAGCAGCGCAGCGAGAGCTTTTCGGGGTCTGCCCCGAAAGCGACTATCCTGCGGGGGATGCCGTCGGTAAATACCGTAAGAAGTATCACTGCGGCAAGTATCAGAAGCACCGCAGAGAGCGCCTCGCAGCCGAATACCGCGATACCGTCCGCAGCGTTGAAAGCCCGCATGAACACCCTTGAAAGCGGGGCATATATAAAAAGACTCAGCACAAATGAAATGATCGCTGCCGTTGCGATCCTCAGAGCTGAAAAAGCCGTCATCAGTCTCAGAGGGCGGTTGAGCATGGAATAGACACGTTTTTCACGCCTGTCCGTGCTTTCCGAAAAGCTTTTTGCCTTATTGTCACCTATCTCGGTCAGCGAGGTCTCACACACGGTAAAAAATCCCCTTATGACCGATATTCCCAAAACTGCCAAGGCTCCGGTGAGAATACTACTCCCGTCGGCGTCCATAATCGACTTCCTTTCAAACTCTGTTATCCATTGATATACTGCAAAGCAGCATGATGCGATGTCGGCGTACAACAGCCGACAAAATCTCACCATACTAAAACATTATAACTCATATAATAAAAAAAGTCAACACTGTGATAATACAAATTCCTGTGTATTATCCGGGCTTTATATTGTGCAGTCTTGACCCGGCAGAGAAATATATTTCCATAATATGAAAAAGATGTAAATAATTTTGTAATACTCTTGATTTTTGCACAGAACGGATATATACTTGATTTAGCACTCAAAAAGAGTGAGTGCTAACAGTCTGTATGATACAGTGCTACCTCAATAGCGGGCACTGCTGATATTTATTAACGGGAGTGTGTTTTTTATGCCTGAAACAAAACAATTCAAGGCGGAATCAAAGCGTCTGCTCGATATGATGATCAATTCGATCTATACCCACAAGGAGATATTCCTGCGCGAGCTGATCTCCAACGCGAGCGATGCCATAGACAAGCTGTATTTCAGATCGCTCACCGATGATACGGTGGGTATGAAGCTCTCCGATTTTGAGATACGCATAATACCCGACAAGACAACGCGCACCCTTACGATCACCGATAACGGCATCGGCATGACCGAAGAGGAGCTGGAGAGCAATCTCGGCATCATAGCAAACAGCGGCTCGCTGAAATTCAAGTCCGAGAACGCGGGCAAGGACGATGTGGATATAATCGGTCAGTTCGGCGTGGGCTTTTATTCTGCGTTCATGGTCGCAAAGGAAGTCGAAGTGCGTTCAAAGGCATTCGGCGCAGACAAGGCTTATGTATGGAAGTCTGCAGGAACAGACGGCTATACTGTCGAGGAATGCGACAAGGAAAATGCCGGCACCGAGATAATCCTGAAGCTCAAGGACAATACAGACGACGACAAATACGATGAATACACCGATCAGTGGACACTGAAGGATCTTGTAAGGAAATATTCCGACTATATCCGTTTCCCGATAAAGATGAACGTCGAGGACAGAAAGAGAAAGCCCGACGCCAAGGAGGACGACTATTCCGATGCGGCATACGAGACCGTCATCGAGGAACAGACTCTCAACAGCATGGTGCCTATCTGGAGAAAGAACAAGAACGAGCTCAAAGCGGAGGACTATACCGAATTCTACAGGGACAAGTTCCGCGATTATTCCGAGCCGCTGCTCTATATCCATTCAAAGACAGAGGGCGCGGTGACATATGATTCGCTGCTGTTCATCCCTTCGAGAGCACCCTACGACTATTACAGCAAGGACTACGAAAAAGGCATCCGCCTCTATTCAAACGGCGTCATGATAATGGACAAGTGCAAGGAGCTCATCCCCGATCACTTCTCATTCGTGAAGGGTCTTGTCGATTCTGCCGATCTGTCGCTGAATATCTCCCGCGAGATGCTCCAGCACGACAGCCAGCTCGCAGCAATAGCAAAGTCGATAGAAAAGAAGATCAAGTCCGAGCTTGAAAAGCTGCTGAAAAACGACCGCGAGAAATACGAGCAGTTCTGGAAGGCATTCGGTATGCAGCTGAAATTCGGCGTATACAGCGATTTCGGCGAGCACAAGGAAACGCTCCAGGATCTGCTGCTCTTCACATCCTCCGCAGAGGGTCACAAGCTGACCACGCTCGAAGAATACGTTTCGAGGATGAAGGACGACCAGAAGTCGATATACTATGTATGCGGCGAAACTCCCGAAAAGATCGACCTTCTCCCGCAGACCGAGCTCGTAAGGGAAAAGGGCTACGAGATACTCTATCTTACGGACAATGTTGATGAATTTGCCGTAAAGATGATGATACAGTACAAGGAAAAGCCCTTCCAGTCGATATCGGACGGAAACTTCGATTTCGGCACCGAGGAGGAAAAGGAACAGGCTAAGAAGATCTCCGAGGAGAACAAGGATCTGTTCGATTTCATCGGCAAGGCGCTCGAAGGAAAGATAAAGACCGCAAAGGTGTCCGAAAAGCTGAAGACACATCCCGTCTGCCTGTCGAGCGAAGGCGCTATCTCGCTTGAAATGGAGAAGGTGCTGAAGCAGAACCCCGACGGCAAGGATGTCAAGTCCGAAAAGGTACTGGAGATAAACCCCAATCATCAGATATTCACCACTCTCAAGGACCTCTACGCAACGGACAAGGACAAGCTGAAGGATTATGCCGATATACTCTACGATCAGGCGCTGCTTATCGAGGGTATGCCGATAGAAGACCCCGTCGGCTTCTCGAACAAGATATGCTCGCTCATGACCGACAAGAAATAAGGATATAATAAGACCGGTGCAGCTCCGACTGATATATCGGAGCTGTACCGGTCTTTTTCTGTCCGGAGTTCATTGTTCTTTGTCATAAAAAATCCCCGCACCGCAAATGCAGTGCAGGGATGATATGGAGCAAGCAACGGGAATCGAACCCGCATCCTCAGCTTGGGAAGCTGATATAATAACCATTATACGATGCCTGCATATTGTCGGGTCTGCACCCGACTAATATATTATACACTATAGTTTTGGTTTTGTCAAGAAAAATTTTTCAGTTTATGCGATCAGTTCAGTTCCCTGTAGATGATATCGGCAAGATATATCCCGAGCGCACATAGCATGATGTGTACGGCAACATATCTCACATCGGTCTGTGTGTCCGACCAGCCGAGCTTTTTGCGGAAATGGTCGTGCAGCGGTGTGCGTATGTCCTTCATGAAGTTCTTCAGTTTGAATATGCGCAGTACAAGGAGCTTGACCAGCCCCGCACCGCCGTCGAGGAAGATTATCAGCCCGACAAGGAAGTATATCAGCGGTATATGTGTTTTCAGTATGCATATACCTATGAAGAGCCCCAGCGCTCTCGAACCTGCATCGCCCATGATGAGCATGGAGGGCGGCGCGTTGTAGATAAGATATGCGAGCAGCACCCCGCAGAATATCAGGCAGAGCCCGCAGAGCACGGTATTGTGCGCGATGAAAAGCAGTGCGGCGAGTGCGCCGAGAGTTACTGTAGAAAGCGAGCCTAAAAGTCCGTCCACGCCGTCGGTGCAGTTCGTGACGTTTATGGATACCCACAAAAAGAATACCGCTATGGGAATATATATCACTACTGGCAGTGTAAGTGCCGCGCCGCCGAAGAAGTATACAGAATAATTGCCGTCGAAATTGCAGTAGGTCACCACTGCTATTATGCATATCGCCAGATCGAGCAGCCCCTTTTTCAGCTCGCCCCACGGTATCTTCGACATATCGTCAAGATAGCCCGTGAGCATGGCTGCCGCCGTGAGCGCGTATATTATCACAAGCTCGGCGGATAGCGGAGCGAACAGCAGCGCCGCCGCGATGAATACTATAACGAAGACTACTCCGCCGCCGCGGGGCTTGCCCTTGGAAAGCTCGCCGTTCACGGCATATTTGCGTCCCTGATCCTTCGGCAGCGTCAGCAGCGCCCTGTTGAGCACAAAGAGCGTAGCGAAAAAGCCTGCCGCAGCTCCGCCGAAAATAAGGTCGATATCAAATGGTATCCCCAGAAGCTGTCCTATCATTTTATTTATCATTCCTTTTATAAATATTGATTTTTAGCATCGAAGAATATATTATCACACTCCGCCGGAAAAATCAAGATGCCGCGGTGATTTGCTTTTGTTTTGGTAATAAAACTGTAACTATTTTCCGACAGCAAACGGGCAAATTATGTATTTTTTATTATTTATTACCAAATTGTGAGGTGCTTATTTGTAGGTCAATACAAAAAGCGGGCATTGACTTTATTAAGAAAATTATGATATAATATTATCAATATGATTATGCTTGGATATACTGCCATCTGACGCACCCACACTGCACGGACAGTATAAACGAAGCGCTGCGCATGGTATATTTGTACGAAGACGAAGAATACGGTCTTTGTCTTCCGGAACACACTCAGGAGGTCGGAAATGAGCCAGATGGAAAGCACGCTTGATTTCAGCAGCTATTCCTCGTTTCACGAAACAAGCAAAGAGCTTGCCGAAAATCTCGCACAGTTGAAGGAATACTGCGAATTTCTCGGACTTGATAATACTGCGGGTTCTATCGCTGAGACTGTTGAAAAGAACTCCAAGGAGCATTTCGAGGTCGCGATTGTCGGCGAATTCAAGCGCGGCAAGAGCACTATAATCAACGCTCTCTTGGGCAAGGACGTACTGCCTGCGGATGTTCTTCCCGCCACAGCTACGCTCAACCGCGTCACATACAGCACGGAACCTTACGTTATGGTGGAATACAAGAACGGAAAATCGGAAAAGGTCGATATCTCGCACCTTGCCGATTACGTTACAAAGCTGTCCTTTGAATCGGAAAAGATTGCCGAGACAGTAAAGGAAGCTACGGTATATTACGATACCGAATTCTGCCGCAATCATGTCGATATCATCGACACTCCGGGTCTCAACGACGACGAGCAGATGACGAACGTGACACTTTCCATACTCCCCGAGATAGATGCGGCTGTATTTGTCATCAGTGCAAACTCGCCGTTCTCGCAGTTCGAGAAGGATTTCCTCGAAAAGAAGATGCTCACGAGCGACCTCGGAAGAGTAATATTCGCCGTGAACTGCTTCGGGACCTTCTCCAAGGAGGACGAGGACAGGATCGTCGAGACGGTCGAAAAGCGCATAGAGAGCTATGTAATGGAAAAGGCAAAGAAGGTCCTCGGCGAAAGCTCGAAGGAATTCTCCGTCTACAGGCGCAAGATAGGCAAGCCCAAGGTCATCGGCATATATGCGAAGAAAGCTCTCACCGCAAAGATGGAGAACGATCCGGTAATGCTTGAGGAATCCAATTTCCCCAAATTCGAGAGCGTGCTTGAAAATATGCTCACACAGGAGCGCGGCGCGATATCGCTGCAGATACTTGCAAACAAGATAATCAGCGCAGGCTCCGAGGTAATAAATTCCATAGTCATCCATGAGAACGCGCTCATGATGGAGACTGACGAGTTCATGGAGAAATACCAGCTCGCAGTCGAGGAGATCGAAGGCATACGCACCAAAAAGCGCGAGGAATTCGTGCGCATAAACGAATCCGCCAACCGCGTTTTCGAGGAACTGCAGCCTATACTCGACGGCTACTGGCAGAACATCGAGGACAGCGCTATGGAGGCTATCGACGATTATCAGATGTCCGCAGAGGATCTCAAGCACGAGAAAATGAAGATCGTCTACGAGCGCCTGAATTCCAAGATCAAGGAAAATATCGAAAACAAGGCTCAGCTCATCTGCGAACAGATACAGAACGAGATCAATGTCGGACTTTCCGATGAGGCATCCCGTCTGCAGTCATTCGAGGATGAATTCTTCGAGTCCATAAACAAGATACAGGAAATGTTCAATGTCAATACCCGCCGCAACCGCAGCACGGGCACGGTAGATTCCGTTATAGGCTCGGTGATAGGCTCGGTAGGCATCGGAGGGCTGTTCATCGGCTTCCGCGAGGCGGGAGTAAAGGGTGCGTTGCTCGGCGGTCTTACCGGACTTACCACATGGGTGGCGACCTCCTTCCTGCTCGTATCGACAGTTGCCGCCGGAGCCGCATTGTCTCCCGCGGGACTGTGCCTTATCGCTATCGCAGGACTTGCAGGCACTTTCACCGGCAAATTCTCCGTTGACAAGTTCCTCGTCAAGGAAAGGATAGACAAATTCAAGGCCAATTTCAAGGTTCAGGTCAAGAAGCAGTTCTATGAGATGAAGATAAACAGCGACTTCACCGAGACCGTCCGCCAGCAGGTATATACATCCTTCTCGGGACTCAAGGAAAAGATAGAAGAGGAAACAGAGATCATCCTCAAGGATACGCAGAAAACTCTCGATAAGCTCAACGACCAGAAGCAGAAGAAAAAGGAGTTTTCCGACAACGAGAAAATGCGTCTCCAGGGTATCGCCGAATATACAGGCTCCCTGCTCGCAGAAACATATAATCTTCACAAGACGCTTGCGGACGCTCTGGACGCATAACGCCCTTCCGAAGTATGCCGATCTGATCCGACTGGATCTTGGATCCGACAGGATCTTGGATTCGACTGGATCTTGGATCCTACAGGATCTTGGATCCTACAGGATCCGGAAAGAACGATCTTATGAAAAGGAGCCTATGATGTCCGTATCAAATACTACCAACGATAATCCCCTGCTGGAGATAAATACGTCCTTCCGTGCATACCTCGACGCCCGCACAAGGACATATACAGATCATATAATCAGCGGCGGCAGGCTTGATTATTCGTTCGACGGTGATTTTGCCGCCCGTTCAAAGATAAATACCATACCGGGATGGTCAAAGATGTACAAGACCATCACCACACAGGATATACCCGCGATGTTCAAGAGGCTCTTCCAGAGCTGCGATGTTGCATCATCGGTGCTTTATCCCGCAGCGTTCAAGGCGGCGGCGGTATGCAGCGAGAGGATGCAGCTCTCGGTGCTGCCCGTATTCGTCAAGAAGGCGAAGGATAAGCCGGAGATATTCTCTCTGGCGGGCGAAGGCATAGAGACGTGCATCGTCATGTCCTCGGATATCGCTGAGATGTGCACCCCGCAGGAGCTCAACTACCTCATCGGCTGTGAGTTCGGAAGACTGCAGAACAAGCACGCGGC